>CAKMJS010000181.1 GCA_927405585.1 uncultured Desulfosporosinus sp. | reverse complement strand
GATGCGTAAAGGGTACTTGGAGATGGCGCAACTGAATTTGTCGATAGCTAGGGAGTTATTTTCTACGGAACAAGAAGTATCAGAGTACTATGAAGAAACGATGGTGGCGTATCAGAGATGATGATAAAACGCGGGGAAATATATTACGCAGAGCTTAACCCCGTCGTCGGCTCAGAACAAGGAGGAACTCGTCCAGTCCTCGTGATTCAAAACGACATAGGGAATCAATTCAGTCCGACGACAATTATTGCTGCAATTACTTCGCAGATTGCAAAAGCAAAATTACCAACTCATGTCGAAGTACGAGCAAAGCGAAGCGGTTTGGAACGAGATTCCGTTATTCTAACAGAGCAGATTCGGACGATTGATAAAAGTCGACTCAAAGAAAAAGTAGCTGTTTTGGATGAAGAAGTGATGCTTAGGGTGGATCAAGCCATCGAAATTAGCCTAGGACTTGCGGATATTTAAGGATAAGGATAAGTTAGAGGCAGCGTACCGATTGACGGACGCTGTTTTTGTTTGGACGCGGGGAATTGATCATGGTAGGTAATCAGTGTACTTGTTAGTATGCATAACGTATACAAGAATTCGTTAATTAGAAAGAGGTAGCCAATGCAAAGAAAACCTGTTGTCTCCTTACTCGTACTGGCAGCGTATTTTATGGTTTTCAATCTCATTTCATGGCTTGTTTTTACAAAACGAGATGTAGCGGCGTAGAGTTGTATTGGCCAATGTGTGGTGTTTGATTACTTCTTTCGGATTAATACTTGTCTAAAACTATACGAAAACACCTGCCGTCCATAGCAGGTGTTTTCTTGATCTTTGGTGTCGCGCGTCTTAGCGCGATCTCAATGTCAGCTCATTTATTAGTTTAGAATACAGAAAGGTCTTTGTCAACTTCGAAAAGCATAGGGATTAACAAGAGACGTTGAGAGATCAAAGGCTAACGCGCAGAGGATTAATAGATTGCTTTATTGTAAGACATTTGTATCCATAATACAGAATATAGTATACAAAATAATCAAAATAATCACTTAATAAAAAGAGGAATTTGTCTAGGTCACATAGAATTACACTAAAATAATTGCTCTATATGAAAACTTAAACAAATATGGAAGGAGCACCCGCTTGATTCTATTAGAAGGTGTCAATAAACATTTTGGTCACTTGCATGTTCTCAAAGATATTAATCTCAATGTAAAATCAGGGGAAAAACTCGTCGTCATTGGCCCTAGTGGATCAGGCAAGAGTACGTTGATACGGTGCATGAATCTGCTAGAAAAGCCAAGTTCCGGAAAGGTCACGGTTGATGGGGTAGATATTACCGCTCATAAGGCTCAGGTTGCCAAAGTTCGTCAGTCAGTGGCTATGGTCTTTCAACAATTTAATCTCTATCCCCATAAAACGGTCCTAGAGAATTTAACGCTCGCACCTATGCTGATTAAGGGTGTCAGTAAGGATCAAGCAACCAAGGAAGGTTTGGCTTATCTCGAGCGAGTTGGGCTAAGTGATAAATTTGATGTGTATCCATCACAACTTTCCGGGGGTCAGCAACAACGTGTGGCCATTGCGCGGGCTTTGGCTATGCGACCAAAAATTATGCTCTTTGATGAACCAACATCGGCCTTAGATCCAGAAATGATCCAGGAAGTCTTAGATGTTATGATCGATCTTGCCCATGAGGGCATTACGATGGTTGTCGTTACACATGAAATGGGTTTTGCGAAAACAGTTGCAGATCGCGTCGTTTTTATGGATGAGGGTTTTATTGTAGAATCCAATACTCCACACCAGTTTTTTGAAAATCCAACCAATGAACGGACTAAGTCATTTTTAAGCCGTATTTTGCGATAATTGGATTGAAATTCGGCTTATAATCATTCAGGAAGTTAATCTAGGAGTTTACTAAAAGAGCGCAGTAAGCCTGCGACTCAGAGAAAGAATGAGGAGGATTTTGAATGAAAAAAATTGGGATGGTCTTAACAAGTTTGTTGCTAGCTGTTGGTTTGGTGACTGGATGCGGATCCACTGCGCCTACGGCAACCCCTACGGCTACTCCAACCGCTGCTCCGGAAATGTCGGCGGATCTCAAGGCCATTAAAGACCGCGGTGTTCTCAAAGTAGGAGTTAAAGTTGATGTTCCAAAGTTCGGCTATAAAGATCCCAAGACGGAAAAGGTCGAAGGGTTTGAGATTGATTTAGCAGGTATAATTTCCAAGAAGATTATTGGAACCGAAAAAATCGAGACCCAAGCGGTAACCGCGAAAACTCGAGGGCCGTTGCTGGATAGCGGAGATGTAGATCTGGTTATTGCAACCTTTACGGTGACGGAAGAACGTAAAAAGAGTTATAATTTCTCAGATCCTTATTTTGTAGATGGTGTAAGACTAATGGTTAAAAAGGATTCTGGCTTTAAGAGCTTAAAAGATTTGGATGGGAAAAAGATTGGTGTAGCGCAAAGTGCGACCAGTAAGAAGGCCATTGAGGAGCAAGCGGCTAAGGTTGGAGCAAAGGTCAGCTTCTTGGAGTTTGCTACCTATCCGGAAATTAAGACGGCATTGGTTGCTGGTAGAGTAGATTGTTTCTCGGTCGATGGCTCCATTTTGTTTGGATATCTGGATGATTCAACGGTTATATTGGCAGATAGTTTTAGTCCTCAAGATTATGGAGTTGCTTCTAAGCTAGGAAAAGATGGATTAAAAAAATTAGTTAATGATACAATTGCTGAGCTGAAAAAGTCTGGAGAACTTGATAAAATGATTCAAAAGTGGGGTCTTAAATAGTGGTTGGACCTTTTGCCTGGTTTAAATGGCAAGCGCTTTTCCATGACTGGGCTGTATTTGCTGAGGGGTTTAGAACGACTATTTTAGTCACTATCTTTGCCCTTACATTAGCTCTCATACTTGGGATAATATTTGGGGTATTAGGGACCTCTCAGTGGACACTGGCCAAGGTAGTGAGTCGTGTTTATGTCGAATTTATCCAAAACACACCACTTGTTATCCAAGTTTTCTTTCTGTATCATGGGCTTCCACACATGGGTATTATGCTACCCGTTTTTGCGGTGGGGGTTTTAGGTGTCGGTGTCTATCATGGTGCTTATATTGCCGAAGTGGTCAGAGCAGGAATCAACTCGATCCACAGAGGACAAATGGAAGCAGCCTTATCTCAGGGATTTAGTTTTTGGGGGGCCATGCGGTATATTATCTTGCCGCAGGCATCCCGCATAGTTTTGCCACCGCTCACAAATCAAGCAGTCAACTTGATTAAGAATACCTCAGTATTAGCCATGGTCGCTGGCGGAGATCTCATGTATCGTGCGGACTCTTGGTCAAGTGAAAATATCTATTATGGACCTGCGTATGTGGCCGTTGGTCTACTCTATCTCTTGCTCTGTTTACCCTTAGCTACACTGACACGCCGTTTAGAACGTAAAGCGGGGGTGTCAACATGATTCAAGAACTCTTCAAACCCGAGATATTTCGTTTTCTTGGTCAAGGACTTTTGACGACTCTTTACATTGCCGTGATGGCCATTTCGCTTAGTTTCATCTTTGGAACGATCCTTGGCATTGCTCGCTACTCCAAACATCCTCTGCTCGGGAGGCTTTCGGCAATATACATTGAGTGTGTTCGAAATATTCCGATGCTGCTGTTTATTTTAGTTTTTCGATTTATGACTACGATGAAACCAGTAAATTCTGGAATAGCAGCGATTGCAGTCTTCACTTCGGCTATCATTGCCGAAATTGTTCGAGGTGGCTTAAACTCGATCGATAACGGACAATGGGAAGCGGCGAAGTCGCAAGGATTTTCCTATCGACAAACCTTAGCACACATTATTTTACCACAGGCTATGCACAAAATGATTCCACCGTTAGTATCACAGTTTATAACGGTTATTAAGGACACATCGTTTGTCTGGGTTGTAGGCGTCGAGGATCTCACGGGTAAAGGTATGATTATTTTGGGGCAACTCGTTTCGACCAGTCAGGTCTTTGCTGTGTTTGGAATGATAGCGTCAACGTATTTCGTACTGAATTATTCACTTTCAATTTTGGCCCGGCGGCAACAGGTTAAAATGATGCATCAAAGTTATTAATTGCATAATTATTTAGTCATGGGGGCTCTGATTATGAGGATCAGGGTCCCTTTTTTGTGTGTTTCTTAACGCTTTCCATTAATGTAATTTTTTTGAACTTGCCCTCCTTAAGCATAGTATTGTATAATGCAGATGTGATATTTAAATATTCAGCATATTGGTTATTTTCATAATAATCTGCGTCAGGGTGACGAGGGTCCATAAGATGAAGTAATACATATGTGAATTTATTTTAGAATAATATAAGAAGTTGAAATCTAGTGTTTCCGAGAGAATTGATGACTTTACCTTCTATTATTTCATAAAATGAAAAGATTAGAGATATCATGATTTGCCCAATTAATTTAATAATAATGACTCTTAATATAAGTAAGGAGGAACTACCAATGGCTCAACTACTTGAGGTAGGGGATCTAGTTCTGGAACTGGATGAAGAGGGCTTTCTCGAGGATCAATCAAGATGGAATGAAGAGGTGGCCAAGGCGCTCGCTATTACCGAGGCTGTAGAAGAACTTACCGAGGAGCATTGGACGATGATTCATTACATCAGGGACTATTATGAGGAATATGAGGTAGCCCCTGTGGTTCGTAAAATGGTTAAAGATACTGGCTTTGATCGTGACAAGATTTACGTTTTATTTCCAGCTGGTCCACGAAAAGGTGCTTGTAAAATTGCCGGACTCCCCAAACCAACAGGCTGCATTTAAAGCAGAAATAATGTTTGAAGTTCGGTATTAATAATTGCATAAAGCAAAAAAGAGTGGCTAAGGATCATAATCAATCCTAAGCTACTCTTTTTGCTTTAATTTACAAAGCTAAAGCAACTGCGTCAGAAAACTCGCGCTCAAAGCGTCTTAATATAAAACAAGTTTATAAAGGAGGAGTTTTATATGGAAGGGCTAGATTTTTTTTTAACGGCTATCTGCTTTTCTGTTTTAGGTTATGGATTATGTTACATTACTCTTTCATATAACAATAAATTTAAAAACGTAAAACGATAACTCAGCGTACGGTTAAGAACTCGCTTTATGGCCCTAATTTGATTAACGTGATTGAAGTCACGTTATGTCAGATAAGAGTTTGGTATAATTGGGACAAGATTTAGGGTATTCGACACGTTCTCTCAGAGTAATGTATTTACGTGAAATCATAAGATGATGGTTAAGGAGGAGTCTATATCGTAGGACTAGATTTATTGTTAACATCTATTTTCTTCTCTGTTTTAGGGTATGGATTATGTTATATTACTCTTTCGAGTAGCAAAATCAAAACCCAAAGTGATAATTTAGAATATGATGGGACAGTTGAAAATGTTGCTACTAATAGTTACCAACCTGTTCGTATGAAAAAGTATAAACTTAGCATGATGAGTAGGCAACCACTAAGGTAGATATAGAAGAAGGGATCCTGAAAAATCAGGATCCCTTCTTCATGAGAAATTCACAACTTGTTCATGAGATAATTGTACAGTTGTAATCTTCTTCTCATCATCGACAAGTAAAATTCTCATGAACGCACTCCTCTTTATGTGAATGTTCGTCTGACATGCTAACAGACCGACAGAAAATAAGCATTTCAGACGTATTAATTTAAAAGAATAGTATTGGAGGAGTTTATATGGAAAAATTCGATTTTTTCTTAACAGCTATTTGTTTCTCCTTTTTGGGTTATGGATTATGTTACATTACTCTTTCATGTAATAACAAAATTAGAAACGTAAAACAGTAACAACTCACGAACCTGTTCTAGTAAAGAAATATAAGCCTAACACTATGAGTAGGCAACCGCTCAGATAGGTTATATAGTGACCCCATTTTTGTAAGCGAGGTAAACCTTTTACTACGGCTGTAAAGGTACCCGCAATAATCAACGGTAATCCGTGTCCAATACCATAGATAAAGAGTAACAAAGCGCCATACCAAAGGACTCCTTCCCCTGCAACATACGTCATCAAGACTGCTAGTACTGGAGTCGCACAAGGTGAAGCAACCAGACCGAATAATAAGCCCACCCCAAACGAACCTAAAACTCCACCTTTTTTCTCGGGCATCGCCTTTAAACCTGGCAATTCGATATTGACAGCACCTATTAGCTGTAATCCCATCACAATTGCGAAAAAACCAATAATATAGAGCCAGAAAGGACCAATCTGGCCAAAAACCTTACCAAATAGTGAGGCTACTACACCCAATATTGCAAAGGTAACGGCTAGACCTAGTACAAAGGACGCTGAAGTGATAAAACCTTTTGTTTTAGTGGGCTTTTCCAAGCCCCCGATATATCCTAACATGACTGGCAACATCGACAAGATACAAGGGCTTAGGCTGGTCATTAAGCCCCCTAAGAAAACTAAAAGCAGGATGGTTAACCCGCCGTTGGACAACGCCTTCGGGATAGTCTCTTTAAAGAACGTTTCGTACCAGCTATCCTTGGCATTGCTGGACTCGAGGGCATTTTCCAGAGTATTTTTACTTTGCGGGCCAGTAGCGTTGTATGTAATTTGACCTTGTTGATCGAGCACAAAAAAGGCCGGGATATAGTAGATATCGAATTGCTGAGCAAGAGTCTGTCCTTGTGGGTCATCAATATCTACGACAATAAAGTTGATCTTATCACTATATTCTTTCTCTAGAGCCAGCACCACGGGCTCCATGCTCCGACAGCTGGGTCACCATGTAGCATAAAACTCCAAGAAAATAGGTTTCCCAGATTTCTGTGCTTCTTCAAAAGCCACCAACGGTTGCTTGGTTACCTGAAATTCCGAGAGGCTAGTGTATCTGGGGATAACCAAAGCCATAACGGATAAAATTGCAACCGTTAGGAAAATTAGTACTTTTGTCTTGTTCTTCATATTTCGCTCCTAACTAATACTTGCTTTAATTTAATTATACTGATTATTCCCATATAGTCTAGCAAGACATCAAGTGTGCGCCTCTATCACTAGATATAGGAAAGGGTAGCAATACTTTAATTTGCCACCACGGTTTCATTTTTAGTTCACTAGGAAAATCGACTCCGATGATAAGATAACGCTTGTTAGCTCCCGCTACGGACCCAATAATTTTGGGGGCATCCAAAAATAATCCCGATGCCTAGAATAAACGCACTCGTAAAGAACGAGTGCGTTTATAGAAAACAAGCACGGCTGCCCACTGGAAAATACCTGGATACAGAGAACTTTTGCAAAAACTTCTTCAGAGGTTTAAACTTAAGAAAGCTCCTTTATTGTGCGGGATTTCCCACACTAAGGTGCGGGAAATCCCATTAGTCGAGGAGGATGAGCATGCGGAAAATACTCATTGCAGATGATGAAGCGAATATGCGCTGGATTTTGGAACGGGCCTTAAGTAAAGCCGGGTATGACGTAGAAACAGTGGAGGACGGGCAATTCGCCATAGACCGAGCTTTAGTGGAACGCCCAGATCTTGTCCTCGTGGATTTAAAAATGCCTAAGGTGGATGGTTTAAGTGTCTTGAGGACGTTGAAAGAGCACTATCCTGACTTAATGATTGTCATTATGACCGCGCATGGAAGTACTGCCACTGCCGTTGAAGCCATGAAGGCCGGGGCACATGACTATTTAATGAAACCCTTTGATATTGACGAACTACTCATAACGGTGTCCAAAGCCTTTGAAGTAGAAAGCTTACGTGAGCAAGTGGATTACTTAAAGGGAGAAGTCCAAAGTGGTGGTTGGCAACTCGTAGGGAACAGTGACGCGATGAAAGCGGTTAAACACCTGGTAGAACGAGTCGCTCTGACGCCAGCTACCGTGCTTATTCAAGGAGAATCGGGGACTGGGAAAGAATTGGTCGCGCTCGCCATTCATACCATAAGTCCACGTGTTAATGGGCCGTTTATTCGAGTGAATTGCGCTGCCTTGACAGAGACTTTGCTAGAGAGTGAGTTGTTCGGACATGAAAAAGGTGCGTTTACGGGCGCCCACTCTCGCAAGACGGGCCGTTTCGAATTAGCCGATGGCGGCACACTCTTTCTCGATGAGATCGGTGAACTGTCCTTTAACGTGCAAGCTAAACTGTTAAGGGTTCTTCAAGAGCGGACGTTTGAGCGAGTCGGCGGGGAGAAAACGATCAAGGTGGACGTGCGGATTATTACGGCGACAAATAGGGATTTATTGAAAGAGGCGCAAGAAGGGCGCTTTCGGGAGGATCTTTACTATCGCCTCAGTGTTTTTCCGATTTCGATTCCGCCTTTAAGGGAACGGCGGGAGGATATTCCTTATCTTGCTGATCATTTCTTAAAGAAACTTAGAACTTATGGGCAAATCAAGACTCTTGGTCCGGGAGTACTTGCTCAACTCATAGCGTATGACTGGCCGGGAAATGTACGTGAGTTGGAAAATGTGGTCGAACGCATGGTTATTATTTCGCAAGGGGCTGTCATAGGGGCGGAAGGGGTGCCCGTTTATAACACTTTCGCAAAAGAGGAGAAAAGCTATTGGCTCTTTAGGTTACCTCCAGAGGGGCTTTCCCTCGAAGATATCGAGAAATCCTTTCTCCAACAGGCAATGGAACAAACAGGAGGAAACCAAAGCCAGGCCGCCAAACGTTTAGGGCTCTCTAGGCATGCCTTTTTATACCGATTGGAGAAATACGGAATCGATCCTCACTCAGGGGTTTAGAAAGGAGGACTTCTGGATGTTAAACCACGAGCCTCCTGCACAGAATCGTGCTCGGGTTATTTTTGATCTCATTGCAATTGGAGTTGTCGTGGCGGTTCTCACAATTATTCACTACACGAATTACCACTACGAAGTGGATTATCACATTCTCCTGCAATTCGCATATTACCTGCCGGTGATTTATGCTGCTATGCGTTTTGGACCTGCAGGAGGAATCATATCTAGTTTTATCATCACGTTGCTTTTCCTACCGCTCATGACTCATTTTCAGCATACTTTGACACCTGCCGCAAAGTATACTCAATGGGTAGAAGTTGCTTTAATTAACGTCATCGGCTGGTTAACAGGCTTTTTGACCGAAGAGGAACGGAAGGCGAAACGTAAATATAAGCTCGCTCTAACGGTTCAAAAAGAGTTGGTAGAGAAGCTCAGGCAAGAAGGTCAGGAACGCGAACGATTAGAGGGTGAGATCCGGAGAACGGAACGAGTTACTGCGCTGGGGCACATGAGCGCTGGCTTAGCTCATGAAATACGCAATCCGTTGGGTTGTAGGCTTCGCTGTCAGTGACGAGGGCCCCGGCATTTCGCCAGACGACATACCCTATATTTATGACCCGTTCTTTACGACGAAGGATAGAGGAACTGGATTGGGGTTATCCGTTGTGCACAGCATTCTTGATCAGCATGGAGGGAAAATAACGACTATCAATCGGAGTGAGCGTGGAGTTCGTGTGGAGATACTACTGCCCTGCAAGTAAAAACGGGAATGCAAAAGAGCCACATGAATATGCGGCTCTTTAACTTTTTCAAGGAATCAAAGAAGATTAAGTAATATTGAAGATATCTAGAGAAGACTAAAACATTTTCCTTTTCGCTAAAAAAATGATTCCACCAAAACAAAGGACAATAGACATGCCGACGACAATCATAAAACCATTGTCTGAGGTTTGAAGAGGTATCTTAACGTTCATGCCAAAGAAACTGGCTAACATTGTCGGTAGAGCTAAGATGATCGTGATTGATGCTAAAAACTTCATAACTATATTCAAGTTATTAGAAATAATTGAAGAAAAAGATGTCATCATGCTACTCGAAATGTTGCTATAGGTTTCCGACATTTCTAAGGCCTGTTTATTTTCGATGATGACATCTTCTAGCAAATCCTGATCCTCTTCATATATTTCTAAGACCTTCGTTCTTAACATCTTGTCCATGACTTGTTCATTAGTTTTTAAGGAAGTTGTAAAATACACAAGACTTTTCTGAAGGTTCAGCAACTTAATAAGGTCCTTATTCTTCATCGATTTGATAAGTGCTGACTCGATTTCGTTAGTTTTCCTTTCAATTTCTCTAAGTAAGGTTAAATATAACGACGCACTTTTATAGAGAATTTGAAATAAAAATCTTGTCTTTTTTTGGGTTTTCAGATCGCGAACTTTCCCGTTAATGAAATCTTTAAGGACATCGACCTCTTGCAAGCACACTGTCACAAAATGATCATCAGTCAAAATGATTCCGAGAGGAATTGTTTCGTAGATGACCGTTGCATTTTGAATGATAGGGACATTAATAATCACAAGAATTTGGTTATCTTCAGTTTCAATGCGGGGTCGCTCATCATCGTCCAAAACGTCTCGTATGAAATCACATTCAATACCAGTCGCCTTTGTTACGAGTTCAATTTCAGCTTCAGTAGGATTTATCATATTTATCCAAGAACCTTTTTCTTCGGGTTTATCAGTGATAATCAGTATATTGTCAATAGTGTTATATACAGTTAACATTGTACTGCCTCCACCTCGGATCTTCCGGACAAGTTTTTCCTTAGAAAGACTATCGATCCAGCCGTTAGACTCCCACCTGAAGAAGTAGGAGTGGTACTTATACTACCTATAGGTTACCATTAACTAGGTTCCTTTACAATTAGCTATAGATTTCATAAGCAAGGTTACTGATGATAAAACCTAAATCCTGCTGAGATGGAGTATAGGGTTTACTTTTTTTGAGAAACTTATTAATGATTTCACTTCCGCTTGGAGGCCTTTGAGAGTATTTGTAAATAATCAATATGATCAGATCGAACATCTGACGGCTTTTTTTGAATACTTTTTGAGACAGGCAAGGTGAGTCATATTTTTTAGGATTTCCTTAAAATAAGAACCTATAATGAAGGGTTGAGATAACACAAAAGTTTATCTGGTTTAAGAATTAAAATTATGAGATAATTACAAAGTACACTAAAGGAAAGGCAAATGCATTCAACATAAAAAAAATATGAGAAAATGCATAATGAATAAGTAATATTTTTGGGGAAGTATTGAAAAATAAACTAATTGACGAATATTTCATTCTAATATAGAATCTATACGAATAGATTAAATAATCTGAAATTAATCACATACATAATGGTTTTTATGCTAGTTTTGTGTAATCAAACGGCCGTTGGCTATACATGACTGCATATAAATAAAAAAAATAAGGAGGTTGTTTATGGACTTATTATCTTTCTCAGGTATGCTTGATGGTTTTTTCTGGGGTAAAGTGATGATTTACCTATGTTTGGCAGCCGGTATTTATTTCTCAGTCCTTATGAGATTTCCACAGGTACGCTTAATTAAAGACATGGTTAAACATCTTTTTGGAGGTCATAGTTCAAAAGAAGGTGTAACATCCATGCAGGGCTTTGCTATGGCTTTGGGTGGACGGGTTGGTACTGGTAACATTACTGGGGTTGCAAGTGCCATTTATTTCGGTGGTCCTGGTGCAGTTTTCTGGATGTGGGCAATTGCCTTCCTCGGTGCGGGTTCAGCTTATATTGAGTCTGCGTTAGCGCAAGTATGGAAAAGTGAGATTCATGGTGAGTATCGCGGCGGTCCAGCCTACTATATTGAAAAAGGTTTAGGTAGTAGAGGCCTAGGCATGGCATTTGCAATTCTTACCTTGGTATCCTGCGGTCTTCTTCTTCCTGGTATCCAATCCAATGCTTTTGCTACTGCTGCAAAAGGTGCCTTTGGTATAGAACCAATCTATGTTGCTATTCTATTTGCAGGGTTACTCGGATATATCGTATTCGGTGGTGGTAAGAGAATCGCTAGAGTCGCTGGAGCGGTCGTTCCCTTCATGGCGATTGCTTACTGCGTTCTTGCATTAATTATTTTAATTGTTAATTTTACTACGATCCCTTATGTTTTCGGCTTAATCTTCAGTAGTGCATTTAATATGAATGCAGCTTATGGTGCTGTATTCGGCTTAGCTATCAGCTGGGGTGTTAAGAGAGGGGTATTTTCCAATGAAGCTGGTCAAGGTACAGGCGCTCAGGCTGCTGGTGCTGCTGAAGTATCACACCCTGCAAAACAAGGTCTTGTACAAGCTTTCTCAGTTTACGTTGACACCTTGTTTGTATGTACTGCAACTGCAATCATGATCCTTTCAACGAACGCCTTCAATGTCGCGAATCCAGCAGGCGGACTCATCACGGAAAATATTAAGGGCGTAACGTATGGAAACTTTACCCAAGAAGCGTTTAATACCTTTGTACCTGGAGTTGGTGGCGGTTTCGTAGCAATTGTCTTGGGTTTCTTTACCTTCACAACGATTTTAGCTTATGCTTTCTATACGGATTCTAATGTCGGCTATATTTTTAGACACAACAGTAACGGCAACGGCTATAGAATGGCGATCACAGCTTCCAGAATTGGTATTGTAATTATGGTTTTCATCGGTACAATTATGGCTGCTGATACCGTTTGGAACTTTGGTTCAGCAGGTGTTGGTGCAATGGCTTGGTTCAATGTTATCGTAATCATACTGTTGACCAAACCAGGCATTGCCACTCTAAAAGACTACGAAGCACAGAAAAAGATGGGCTTAGATCCAATATTTGTTCCTGAGAGAATCGGGATTAAAGGTGCTGACCTTTGGCATAATATTGCAGCAAGAACCTATCCACAACAATTAGCAGCTTTAAAAGCAAAAGACAAGTCAATCAAATAAGAGCTAGAGCGATGAGTTGCTCCTTATAGAATTGAGCTGATTAAGTAAATATCTCTATATTGCCAGAGCGTTTTAAAAAAAACGCTCTGGCTCTTTTTATGTTATGAGGTATTTATCCATGAATATCCAGAGGATTATTTGATCAGTTAGGCAATACTAGAAAAGGAATTAAATCTTAGGAGGTTTGTTGATGAGCAACAACAAAGACGGAATAAAGACATTAAATCTATTGTGATCGAAGATACTAAGGCTGATATGGAAGTAGCCACAAAAGAACGCAATATTTAAGTATGTGACGTAGAACAAAAAACGTTGTATAATAACCTCCAGATGAAAGAAATCTCAGGTAAAGATTGAAATTTGGAGGTTGAACTCAGAAATGATAACCCCCTTCTTTTTTTTGATAGTAACTGTTATTTTTTTAATTTACGGTGGAATTAACTACTACATTGGTCTTAGGGGTTGGCAGGCCTTGTTTAGTTTCATCACTTTCATGAATCCTAGAGTATACTGGTCAGTATTCTGGTTGATTTCGTTGTCCTACATATTTAGTCGATTTAGCCAGAAATACCTTCCCACGATCTTATATGAAGGGCTGAACCTTGTAGGGGCTTATTGGCTTGCATTTATGTTCTACTTTTTATTAGTGATCACTACCTTAGATCTACTTCGTTTGTTCGACCGCTTTTTTAAGTTTATCCCGTTGGAAATTAAACGGAGCTTAAACCCTGCCTTGGGATTTGCTGTTGTCATATTGGTTGTTGGAGTTATTAGCTATGGGGCATGGAACGCTCGAAATCCCCAAGTGAACCATTACGATTTGTCAATCTCTAAACAAGCGGGGTCTTTAAAACAGTTACATGTAGTCATGGTTTCGGATATCCATCTAGGAACGATCGTTCATAACGGTAACCTTACAAAGATGGTCTCTATGGTGAATGACCTAAAACCTGACCTGATCCTGTTTGCGGGAGATGTGTTCGATGAGAATATCGAATCGTCTAATAAACAACAAGTGTCCGATACCTTTCGCAAACTAAGTGCTCGGTATGGGGTATATGCCGTACTGGGGAACCATGAGTACATTGGTGGTAATGCCGAGGAAGCAATAAACTACTTGAGTGAGGCAGGGGTCAAGGTATTACGAGATAGCTCACAGAAGATCGCCGAGAGTTTTTATCTGATAGGGCGAGATGATCGATCAGCGGAGCGATTCAATGGGGTCCCGAGACAAGATTTGAAAACTTTAATGCAAGGGATAGACCGTTCTCTGCCAATTATCTTAATGGATCATCAACCCTCGCAATTAGAAGAGCCTACAGAACAAGGGGTCAATTTGCAAGTATCCGGACACACGCACAGTGGGCAACTATTTCCCATTCAGTTCATTACGCGCCGAATTTTTGAAAAAGACTGGGGATTACTTCAAAAGAACGACTTCCAACTCATAGTGTCATCAGGTTTCGGTACATGGGGTCCGCCCATTCGACTTGGCAATAAACCTGAAGTCGTGGACATTATGATTAAGTTCAAATAATTGTGCAGAAAAAAGTTAATGTCACCAATATTGAATAACAAAAAGAAGGGCAAAATCATATAAGATTTTTGCCCTTTTGTGCTTAGAGTGATGACACTTGGATGAGAATTATTGGAGTAGCAGATTCTGTGGATGCCATTACTTCAATAAGACCAATTCGATCCTGTAGCCGTGGAAGAGTCGGAAAAGTTGACTGCGGTACATTTGAGATGCTCTAATTCTCCATCATCAGTCACTCATTTCATAACCTAACGTGAGTAGCACTCAAGTAAAAAAAATAGTAAATATTAAAACAGGAGGAGCATTTGATAATGCTTCCCCTGCTTTACTGCTACCTTTTTTTATTTACTTGAGTGCTTCTCCGATAGCCTGTCCGAATTCCTGACATTTAATGGAGCTCTCGTCATCAGGGTTCCAAGTCACCCGGAGTCCTTCGTTGATTAGCTCAAAGCCACCGTGTTGTAATTCAGTTGAAATAAGCTTCGTGTTTTCACCACTCCAACCATAACTGCCGAAGGCGGCACCCTTTTTATTCTTAAACCCTAATCCTTTAATCATTTCGAGTGTTCCTGCAACCGCGTAAAGAATTCCTTTATTAATCGTTGGTGATCCGACTAGGATCGCCTTAGATTTAAAGACTTCGGTAATAATATCGTTCTTATCGGTATGAGTGGAATTAGAATTAAATAGTTTAACAGTAACATTTGTATCGCTTAAACGGATTCCTGCGGCGATTTTCTCTGCCATTATCCGAGTACTGTTCCACATTGTATCGTAGATGATCGTAATCTGGTTTTCTTGATAATCTTTAGCCCATTCCATGTATTTGTGGACAATTTGCAAAGGATTATCTCTCCAAATGACTCCGTGACTCGGGCAGATCAAGTCAACAGGCAAGTTAAAGCTTAAAATTTCATTAATTTTGTTCTCTACCATTTTGCTGAACGGAGTTAAAATATTGGCATAATACTTAATCGCTTCTTGATATAACTCAGCCTGATCGACTAAGTCATTAAACATATGCTCGGAGGCTAAATGTTGGCCAAAGCCGTCATTACTGAACAGAATGTTGTCTCCAGTCATATAGGTAAACATCGTGTCTGGCCAATGAAGCATTCTGGCCTCCACAAAAATAAACTCTTTAGAGCCAAGACTTAGTTTATCACCTGTTTTGACCGGTATGAAGTTCCAATCCTGATGGTACTGGCCTTTTAAGGATTTGATAGCATTAGCGGTACAGTATATAGGAGTATTTGGGATTTCCTTCATCAATTCAGGTAAAGCACCACTATGATCAGGTTCACCATGATTCATAATGACATAATCGATGGTATTTAAGTCAATTTCCTTTTTTAGATTGGTCACAAATTCCTTGGCGAAGGGTGTCCAAACAGTGTCGATTAGGGCAATTTTCTCGTCACGGACAAGGTAGGAGTTGTAGCTGGAGCCTCGGTGTGTCGAGTATTCATCTCCATGAAACTTTTTTAATTCCCAGTCAATTTTACCAACCCATTTTACACTTTTGTTAATTTCAAAACTCATGATAAACCTCCTTGAATATTTTATTTTCAATTTAGTAATGTTAATATCTTGCCTAAACATATTCTACACTACTTATCTCAAAGGCACAATTAAAATTATTATTAAATAGGATTTAGAGGAATAAGTGAACTCGTTCAACTAAAGTTGAACATCGAGACTTCCGTGGACTCTACCCCCCTTCGCCGCTAAGTATTTCTATGGGGAGGGCGGCTCGGCGATACTCTCCCCTTCGCCGATAGGTATTCCTATGGGGATCGCGGCTTCGGCGATACTCTCCACCGGAGACTATCGTGGAGACTATCGTGAAGTGGAGCACGAGGTCCCACTTCCACTTATAGAAGTGGGAGTCTCACGATTGGATAAAATAGGTCTTAATATTTTTAAAGTCTAAGAGAATTAGCTAAGGGGGTTAATAACGGATACGAAGCGGTTTCGGCCGTCTTGTTTGGCCTGATAAAGGGCATTATCGGCAGCTTCAATTAACTTTTCAGGGGAGAGCGCAGAATTAGCATATCCTATAGCTACACCTAAACTAATGGTTACAGACGGTGAAATAGAGGAAAGGCGATGGGGTATTGCTAGATTTTCTACATTGGCGCGTAACGTCTCCGCAACAGTTGTGGCACCGTCAAGATTGGTGTTTGAAAGAACCACTACAAATTCTTCTCCACCGTAACGAGCCACGAAATCGACTTGGCGTTTCATGGAGTCCTTTAAGGCTACAGCTACTTTTTTTAGACAGTCATCCCCTTGTAAATGTCCATAAGTATCATTATACGCTTTAAACAAGTCGATGTCACACAGTATTAGTGCTATGGGTTCAGCATTACGTGCTGCTTGGGGCCAAAGTTGAGATAGGAACTGATCAAAACTGCGACGGTTCGGAATACTCGTTAAGCCATCAACCGAGGAGAGTAAACGTAGTTCTTGATTAGCGTGTTCCAATTGTGCCCGTTCTTTTAGTAAAGTGTTTGCTAAAGGTCTAAAAATATACAAACCTAGATAAGCGAGCGCTAGAAGAATTATCCCACCACTTGCTGTTTCTACAATCTCAAGTCGTTGGATTTTTGCCTCACTCTCTTGCTGGTAAAGTAGTACAATCTGATCTAAAGATTCTAGGAGGTTCTCTCTATTCTGAATTATGTAGGTTAGATGAGGATTATCGAGGGTAAGCAGGTGAACTGGTTCATTAGCTAGAGCTAGAGCTTCCGTTGTGTATTGGCTCATTCGTGTTTGCATATTATGGGGTGCGTCAAAGTACATCTTTTGCATTTTCGGAGATAATTGATGCAGTGAAATCATTTGAGTTCTATCGGTAACTAACTCTTGAAAGTTTTTTTGTATTTGTACGATTGTGCTTAATAATTCCTGACGTAAGAGATCTCGATCACTAGACTTTAAGGTGTAAACAAGTTCGAAACTCAAAACGGCAGTTTTTTGGGACAAAAAACGTTGACTACCACTGACATTCACCAGGCGTGCACTATCCGCTTGAGTCAAAATTACCAGGTGCATAGTAATGAAAGTAGCAAGGGTTAATAAGGCAATCAAACTCAAGGCAAAAACGTAAGTGCGTGTTAGTTTCGATAGAGAATGATTATTCATCCAATTGCCCCTTGCTTTGTAATGTTTAATAACTGAATTTCTTCTACACTTGCTGAAAATAATCCTGCTTTTAATATAATATGATAAAATTATATAATCTTTTTAAATAATTTCTAAATAATTATATAACCTATCCCATCAATTAAAAAAGGTTTATTAATTCTAACCGCGAACAAACTATCCTATTGGGAGTTAAGGAGAAGGAACTACAACGTCATTACTTGAACCAGGATTTCAAGATTGATTTATTGTCCTTAGAAACTTCATAGAGTCGTGGATGTATCTGTTGTGCTGGAGTATCTGGTAGAGTGGATTCACAAGATCTGTTACCTGATTGCAAGGATGATTCTGAGCAGAGGAGAAGGGTTAAAGTTTGAAGCCTTCTTACTGTTCGTAGAAGGTTTTTTTAATTAGGTTAGGGCAATACGTGGATGATTTTCCCGACAGGATTATATGCGGAGGATGATATATATGGAGAAGAGAATCGGCGTTATAGGTATTGTCATTGAAGAGTTTGAAAGCGCCAAAAAGGTGAATGAGACTTTGCACGAGTTAGCGGGCATCATAATTGGAAGAATGGGAATCCCTCGTCCAGAAAGGGGGATATCAATCATCTCCTTGATCGTGGAGGGAACCTCGGATGAAATTAGCGCGATGACAGGTAGATTAGGGAAAATCCATGGGGTCAATGTTAAATCTGCTTTAACGAAGAAATTGGAGGGCTGACTATGAAAGAGTACTTAGCAAAGGATTTCATTATTCATGACGAAATTATTCTTTCTATGGACGAAGGAATAAATAGGGCGAAGGATAAAGACTATGTTCGGGCAATTCTTGAAAAAGCAAAGACCTGCCAAGGCTTGACGCATAGAGAAGCAGCGGTGTTATTAAATGTTGAGGATAAAAACGTTCTGGCAGAAATGTTTACCACGGCTAAAGAGATTAAGGAAAAAATCTATGGTAAAAGAATTGTCTTATTTGCCCCCCTTTATATCAGCAGTTATTGTGTCAACGGCTGTGTATACTGTGGATATCAAGCCTGTAATGAGAATTTGAAGAGAAGCAAGCTGACGATGGACCAATTGGAAGCGGAAGTGAAAATACTAGAATCTTTAGGACACAAACGCATTGTGATCGAAGCTGGAGAAGATCCTGTTAATTGCTCCTTGGACTATGTGATCGAGTGCATTAAAAAGATATATTCCTTGAAATTTGAAAATGGGAGTATTCGACGGATTAATATCAATGTTGCAGCAACGACTATAGACGATTATAGACGCTTAAAAGAGGCAGATATAGGGACGTATACTTTATTCCAAGAGTCTTACAATCAAGAGGTTTATGAAACAATGCATCCAACCGGTCCGAAACATAATTATAATTGGCATACTACGGCTATGGACAGAGCCATGGAAGCGGGTATAGGTGATGTGGGGATCGGCGTATTATATGGATTGTATGATCACAAATACGAAACCATTGCCCTTCTGATGCATGCTGAACATCTCGAAGAAGCTTTCGGAGTTGGGCCACACACAATTTCAGTGCCAAGACTCAGAGCAGCTGAGGGAGTGGATCTTCAAGATCTCCCCTACCTTGTTACAGACGATGACTTTAAAAAAATAGTTGCAGTCTTAAGATTAGCTGTACCGTATACTGGTATGATTCTCTCAACTAGAGAAGGAGCTGGTTTTAGGGAAGAGGTACTAGCTTTAGGAATATCACAGATTAGTGCAGGTTCTTGTACAGGAGTCGGCGCCTATTCGAAGGAACATGGAATCAGTAAAACGGCTGAAAAACCTCAATTTGAAGTAGCAGATCATCGATCACCGATGGAAGTCATTAAAAGCTTGTGTGAAACGGGTTATGTACCAAGCTACTGTACTGCCTGCTACCGAGAAGGAAGAACTGGGGATCGGTTTATGGTTTTGGCTAAGGCGGGACAAATAGGTAATGTCTGTCAGCCCAATGCTTTGCTGACCTTTCGAGAATTTCTGATTGATTACGCCGATGATGATTTAAAAGAACTAGGTAACAAAGTCATCGTGAAGGGTCTTCAGGATATTCCTAAAGAAGGAGCTAGAAAAGCAGCCGTAGAAAAGCTTAAGAGAATAGAAGCTGGAGAGAGAGATTTAAGGTTCTGAAAAGTGAATGATCATGGGGAGGGACTATTGTGAGCTTAAATGAAACGCCGAGAGGCGGGAGAGTACATTTAGCGCTATTTGGCAAAAGAAATAGTGGGAAATCCAGCGTGATCAATGCCATCACAGGTCAAGATTTGGCGATAGTATCTGAAGTAAAAGGTACAACGACTGACCCCGTGTATAAATCAATGGAGATATTACCGATCGGACCATGTGTCATCATAGATACAGCAGGGATAGACGATGCAGGAGAATTAGGAGAACTGAGGATAAAGAAGACCTTGGAGGTCCTCGATATTACAGATGTAGCACTCCTAATCGTCGATATCAAGGAAGGAATTAGTGATGATGATCGAGTTATTATTGATAAATTTAAGGAAAAGAAGAAACCACTGATCGTGGTTTTAAATAAGATAGATATTCTGGAGAAAAAGAATGGAAATAAAAGTGAACTCGTTCGACTAAAGTTGAACATCGAGAATTCGAATAAGAATGATGACCATGACTATGAAAAAATTGCAAGGGGTCTTCAAGAAGAACTAAAAACCCCGGTCGTTGCTGTGTCCGCGCTTAAGAAGCAGGGAATTAAAGAATTAAAGAATGCTATCATCTCAGTTATTCCTGAGGATGACGATAAGTTTAAACTAGTGGGGGATTTAATTAACCCTGGTGATTTTGTGGTGCTAGTTACTCCCATCGATAAAGCTGCTCCCAAGGGACGGCTAATCCTTCCTCAACAGCAGACCATACGAGACATACTGGAAAGTGACGCTATCGCGATTGTCACTAAGGAATACGAACTCAGAGAAACCTTGAGTAATTTGGCAAAAAAACCAAAGATGGTCATCACAGATTCCCAAGTTTTTTTAAAGGTAGCGGCAGATACCCCAAAGGATATTTTAATGACCTCCTTTTCTATTCTTTTTGCCCGACAAAAGGGAGATTTAACCGAATTCATAAGAGGTGCCAAAGCTATAGATAAGCTCAAAGATGGAGACAAGGTTCTCATTGCGGAAGGGTGTACTCATCACAAGCAATCGGATGATATTGGCAGTGTAAAGATACCAAGGTGGATACGTCAGAGAACCGGTAAGCAGGTAGAGTTTGAATTCTCCGCTGGAGTTACTTTTACCGAAGATGTTAAGCAATATGCCCTTATCGTTCACTGTGGTGCCTGTATGATGAACAGAACAGGAATGCTCAACAGAATAGAACGCGCAAACTATCATAGGATTCCCGTCGTAAATTACGGGATTCTGATAGCCTACGTTCAGGGATTACTTCCGAGAGCGCTTGAGCCATTCCCACTGGCTAAAATGATCTTGGAAGAAGAGGACCTAGTATGAAATGTTTGAGAGGTGATGTTCATACTATAGAGAACTCGAATAGAGGGAGTGGTTCTGTTGAGCGATAAACATTATTTATTAGAGCAGGCCTATCAAACGAACAATCTCTCGAAAGATGAAATAATCAATCTCCTTGGAAATCTAACGATTTCAGACAGAGAGGTCTTATATGGCTATGCCCTAAAGACGAAACAGTTCTATTATGGGGATAAAGTTTACCTCAGAGGACTGATCGAGTTTTCAAATATCTGTCGACAGGATTGCCTGTATTGTGGAATTCGGGCTTCCAATGTGAAGGTCGAACGTTATCGTTTAACCCCAGGAGAAATCTTAGGGTGCTGTGATAAAGGGTATGAATTAGGCTATCGAACGTTTGTCTTGCAAAGTGGTGAAGACCTTTGGTACACAGAAGAGGTTCTCATTGCTTTGCTTCAGGAGATAAAAAAACGATATCCAGAAGTCGCGATTACCTTATCGATTGGTGAACGGAGTGCGGAAACCTACCAGAACCTCTTTGACTCCGGTGCAGATCGTTTTCTAATGCGTCACGAAACGGCTTCGAAAGAACTGTATGAAACGCTACACCCGACGATGCGCTTTGAGGATCGACGAGCCTGTTTAAGCACGTTGAAGGAGATTGGCTACCAAGTAGGGGCGGGATTTATGGTGGGGCTCCCAGGACAAACACTCGCAGATTTGGCAGAGGACTTGCGATATCTTAAGGAACTCCGTCCAGACATGATCGGAATCGGGCCCTTTATTCCTCATAGTGAGACCCCTCTAGGCACAGAAAAAGGTGGAACACTTGAAGATACATTGGTGATGGTGGCATTGGCACGGCTACTTGTTCCGGAGAGCCTTATTCCAGCCACCACGGCGCTTGGAACTCTTCATTCACAGGGCAGGGAACTAGCTTTGAAAGCGGGCGCCAATGTCGTTATGCCAATTATTACACCAACGTCTGTCCGAAAGAAATATGCACTTTACGAAAATAAGATTTGTGGAGACGATAAAGCTGAGGATTGCCGATACTGCATTGAACGAAGAATTCATTCGGCGGGCTTTGAAGTAGATTTGGGAAGAGGGGATCCGTCGCTCTATTCCGACAAAATATTCTGAATATCTGTGATATAATCCCTAAATAGCCTTGTTGTACCATAGACACACTATCGTTTTAGAATAAAAAATCGGGCCGGTGGGATTATTTGTTGAGGCTGATGAGAGGAGGTTGAACGTGGGCAAGTGGAAGTCTCTAAAAGTACTTATTTTGTTGGGGGCTTTAATTGTGATCATTCCCATAGCTGGTTGGGAGGCGGTAGAATACACTTCCACCGATGATTTCTGTACCAAATGCCATGTTATGGAAGTCTATCGCGAAACAGCTTCTCATACTGCGCATAGAAACCCTCAGGTTAATTGTAAAGATTGTCACATTCCGCAGGATAATGTGGTGAGAATGATTGCCTATAAAGGATACTCGGGTGCCAAGGATATTTACTCAAACGTTACGGGACCACCAGATATTTTACATACGACCACGATGAATAAAGACATTATTCAAAAAAACTGCATTCGCTGCCATAGTGCAACGGTAGAAAACATTGCCACAATGGATGCTAAACGTTGTTTCGAGTGCCATCGTGCAATCCCACATGGTAAGTGAACACGTTTAACTAAGGATGAAGGATAACAAGGGAGGTTCTTGGAATGAAGAAAAATAGTTGGCTTTTTGGCGGCCTGGCTGTTCTGATTCTTGGCTTAGGTCTGATCATTGGGTATGGCTTCAAACCGTCTGTTCCAGCCACCAGTGCTGTGGTCAAAAGTATACCCAATGGAGCTCTTGATCCTGCTGTCTGGGGGAAATATTATCCCGATCAATATGCAAGTTACCTCACCAACTCTGAAATGACCCAAGGTAATAGCAAATACGGTGGATCAGCGAAGTTTGATCGACTGGAAAGAGATCCTATGCTCAAAATCCTGTTCGGAGGCTATGGCTTTGGAATAGATTACACAAAACCTCGAGGCCATAGTTTTTCTATTGAAGATGTTTTAGAGACAACTCGGAAAAAGCCGAGTGCATCGTGCTGGACTTGTAAAGGACCTCAAGTACCAGGCTTAATCGCTGAAATGGGGGACAGCTACTATACGGCTTCCTTTGATTCCTTGAAGGATAAAATGACTTACTCGATCTCTTGCGCA
This sequence comes from uncultured Desulfosporosinus sp., assembly GCA_927405585.1. Taxonomy (GTDB): domain Bacteria; phylum Bacillota; class Desulfitobacteriia; order Desulfitobacteriales; family Desulfitobacteriaceae; genus Desulfosporosinus. Next base: position 6,116 of record CAKMJS010000181.1, on the reverse strand, counting down.
GATTGTCATGATCCGGAAACAATGGCCTTAACCATAACTCGTCCTGCGTTGATTGATGGACTAAAAGCCCTAGGTAAGGACCCCGAAAGCCTCACTCGTCAAGAGATGAGAAGTGCAGTTTGCGGGCAGTGTCATGTCAGCTATTATTTCGAACCGGAAACCAACAAGGTTGTTTTCCCTTGGGAGAATGGGCTGAAAGTTGAACAAATGCTAAAGCATGAAAACGACGAGAAATTTTCGGATTGGATCATGCCCAACACGAAAACTCCGATGGCAAAGATTCGCCATCCAGAGTATGAAATGTTCTCCAGTAGTGTTCATGCAGCGAATGGCGTGTCGTGCGCTGATTGTCATATGCCCTATGTCAAAGAAGGTCAGAGCAAGATCTCCTCTCACCATTGGGAAAGCCCACTTAATTCAATTTCACAGTCTTGTCAGACGTGCCACAAACAATCCGAAGAGTTCTTAAAGGACCAAGTGGTTGATCGTCAGGACAAGGTCTTTGCTACTCAAATGCTGGCTGAAAAGGCAATTGTATCTGCTATTGAGGTCCTAACCAAAGCGACTAATGATCCTAAGGCCGATCAAAAATTGCTGGACGAGGCCCGTCAGCTTCACCGAGATGCTAACTACCGTTGGGATTTCGTCGCTTCAGAAAACAGTACTGGCTTCCATAATCCAACAGAGGCCTTGAGAGTGCTTGGAGAAGCCATTGACTTAGGTCACCAGGCTGCCCAAAAAGCGACCCAAGCCATGAATGCTGTTCAGTAGACGTTTACATCCATATAGTTAAATAATTGTAAAGTATAACAAAAAAAGATCAATCTTTTTGTAATTTATTACAAAAAGATTGATCTTTTTTATCTAGTACAGACAATTTATACTTTCAGGTAGGTCCCTTCGCGCTGTTCATGGCTACAGGGACACTTAACCATTCTTGGTCAGTGCCTGAAGGCTCGGAGCTGGCCAAGTCTCTTGTACTTAAACTATGATTTAGTGGAGTTTTCATACTCTTGTGGCACTTGGCGGTTTGTAGAAAACAGAGGGGCGCGTCAACCGAAGGCTCGGAACCGGGGCAGTAAGCCTTAATAGTTGGTTTCCTGCTGGTATGTCTCTTAGTTCTTTGAGCTCGAGCGCTCCTGTGGGGCAAGCTTGAACACAAAAAGGAAGCATTCCTCGATCTAATCGTTCATAGCAGAACTGGCATTTACTCGCTTTGTTAGTCTGTGGATTGATTTGGGGAGCTCCAAAAGGACACGAGGTCACACAGGACTTACAACTCGTACACTTTTCGGAAAGATGCAAGACTATACCATCGCGTCGTTTGGCATAGGCTCCAGATGGGCACACTCGTAGGCATTCTGGATTGCCACAATGATTGCAGGCAGTGGATAAATAAAACCGTTGAATATGGTCTTTTGAGATTGTCTCCACCTTGCGAATCTGACGCCATCCAAGAGAGGGGGCCAACTGATTACGATTTTGGCAGGCTTTGGCGCAGGCTCCGCAGCCAAGACACCGATTAACGTCGAGAACGAAACCCAATTGTTTGACCATATAACCGCCTTTCCATTCTATCCGATGGCTAACCGCCACTATAGTTACAGCTTTCTCAAATTGACAAAGGTTTCATTTAACGCAAACCCTCGGCCTCCAAGTGTGAGCTGCCCCATATCAGTTAGAGGTGTTCCGATCAAGCAATTAAGCGGTGAAGTCGCTTTGACGTGTTCCTGAAAAATAATAACGACATCTTTCGAAATGCCCGATTGAGGTTGGATGACTACTTCTAATTGGCCTGATTTATTCCAAATTTGAGCGCGGTCTCCGACTACTAAATCATAACGCTGGGCAACTTCCGGCGCAAGATGCAAGATGAAATCAGTACTATGAGCCTCTATAGCATACACTTGAGAATTAATTGTAGAGTGGTGATGCGGAGTCATTAGGCGTAAAGGTGCATCAAGCGAAGGATTCAGAGGAGGCACAAAGATTGGAAGGGGAGGAAGATGGGCGGTAGCAGCTTGGGATGAGAAAAACTCATAGTGCCCGGAAGGAGTTGTAAAGCTTCTATTTTCCCAAGTAGTACTAGGAAACTTTGCGCGCACCGGACCATTTAGAATTTCTTCCGGGTTTTTTAAGCCTAAAATATCTAACATTTGGGGGCCCAGTTCACGTAAAAGAGTTTCTTTCTCATTGCCGGATGTGGGAAAAGTGCAGCTTCCGGGTTTCAGTGTATTTAATCGGGAGGAAACATCCCATGCAATCTGTAAGTCAGAGCGAGATTCACCGACTGGAAGAATAGCAGGTTCGTTGGCCCCCACCCAATAATGCCAATAACTCGAATTCAAATCCCAGTGTTCATAATGAGTTGTGACCGGAAGAAAAAGATCTGCTGCTTCGGAGGACTTGGTATGAAACAGATCACTCACAACTATCAGATCCAGTTGGCTGATTAGTTTTTTCCATTGCTGTAGATTACCATCCTGGGATAGCGGGTTTCTACCAGAAATCCAGAGCATTTTAACGGGAGGATCGGTATAATTGAGAGCCTCCTCCGAGAATCGATTTATATTTGCGAGTCGTTCCGTCTGATTTATCGGATGGGGTGGGTTCTGTATCGCCCCGGAAAAACGCCAGGTTTCGAATTGGGCGTATTGAACACCGCCTCCTTGTTCACCGAGGTGTCCTGCAAGTGCTCCTAACGCATCGATAGCGCGCAGGGTTTGGCCCCCGTTAGTATAACGCTGTAAGCCGAAGCCTGCCCAGATACAAGCGGGGTGGGTCTGACCGTATTCGAGTGCAAGCTCTCGAATGGTTGACACTGCAATTCCAGTGATATCAGAACAGTTATCAAGTGAAATTTCGGCTTCAAGATAGTGGAGGAATTCTTCGTGCCCTAATGTATAGCTGGAAAGGTTGGAATCTATGAGGTTTTCTTCCAGAAGAACCTTGGCAAACCCTAAAGCTAGAAGTCCATCGGTCCCCGGGCGAACCTGAATATATTGATGAGCTCGGGCGGCTGTAGCACTAAAATGGGTATCGAAACAAACTACCTTGGCGCCTCGATCGATGGCGTCGAAAATGATTGGCATCTGGTGTACAGCTGTCCAAGCCGGGTTTACTCCCCAGAGCCATATTAGCTTAGAATTAGCCATATCCAGAGGATCTGAACAAAAGAACGTTCCGAAATCTAAGGTTTGAGCATCGATTCCAGCCGACCAACATGGGGACCCTGCCGCTCTCGTGGTTGCCCCGATGCCCGTAAATAGGCCTTCTATAGCATTGTGTAAGACGCCGAAATTCCCAGAGTATTTATTTAGGGCGAGGGGTAATGAGGTTCCATAATGCTCTTTAAGGTTTAAAATTTTGGCTGCAATTTGATCTAATGCCTCATCCCACGAAATTCGCTCCCAAAAACCACTATAACGTCCTCGCTGGCGCATAGGGTAACGGATGCGCTGAGGACTGTAAACTTTTTTCACATCATCAAGGGCTTTCGGACAGAGTTTGCCAACAGTGTATTCCTGCTTTGGGTTGCCTTCAACAGAGATAAGGACTCCATTGCGAGTAGTGCTAATAATGCTACACGTATCGTAGCAGTTTCGAGGGCAAATATTATAATGAAATTTCAAGTTTACCCCCCTTATCCAACGCCATATCTATGAAGGATTATTCTTTAAAGTTCACTGAAAAACCTTTAAATATGTATAAGGAATCAAGTTTGGCAATTAACTATATAAAGAGCCCCGGAAGTTGCGGCGTGTCTGCGCATGCTTCCAGGGTAAAAATACGAGGTTATCTCTATTAAAATAAAGCTGTGATCTGAATGCCTATAGCACTAAGGTAGAAAAGTGCTCGACCTAAGACCTCGCCAAGTGCAGCTAAAAGAGTAACGGTTAAGATAAGATTTGTTTTGTTGACTTGAGAGTTTTTAAGCATGCTAACCAGAAGAAAGAGGGGGGCAAACCAACCCAATAGGGCACGGACCCAAAATAGAGGGCTGCTCAAAAGGAAATTTAAGGAGGCTGATCCTTCAATGCTTATACTCAGCATTGAAGCATAAATGACATAGACGAGTAGGCTTAGGATCGTACACCCAAGTGAAGCTTGAAGAAGACGCTTCTTTTGAGCGGTTTGAAGTAATTTCCGTCCTAATACCAAAGTACAGAGAGCGCCTAGCAAGACTGTGGTTAGTAGAAAAAATAGAACGGGGCCGACATTGTTCCAGGCAGGAACTCGAGGCATGACATAAATCATAGCGCTACTTACTATACCCAATAGACCTAATACAGAAGTGATGCCTAATCCGAGGGATCGATTTTCTATTAGTTGTTCCCCAACCGCAGTTTGAGCAGTCGTAATAGTTGTGGCGACTGATCCATGGACACGGCTACTCTTTTGCTGTCGGGACTGCCAAAATAGGTAGATCCAGGCCAAGAACGTGAGGAGGAACAGGAGGATCTCGCGGCTTAACCAAGAGGAGCCAAGGTGGGCTAAGGCGCGGTAGGCCGCTTCTGGATGCCCTAGATGAAAAAGTGAGGCTAATAGAGCAACTATTAATAGGCCCCCTGAAACATAGACACCCTGCCTAAACAAGTTGGATTCAAGATCACGGTTACGGTTGAGCCACCAGAGCATAAGGATTATTCCGATCGCGATTTGTCCAAAAACGGTAAAAATAATTAAGGGCCATTCCCAGTCTCCCATATGTTAATCCCTCCTAATTTGTTTGCCTTGTGTCGGTCCGATGAAACGAATCGACGGCGTAGTAATGTTCGGGCTGGGTAGCCCAGGTAAGGTTTTGAGTATGCCAGTTTTCTGGTCGAGACTGTCGTTGATTTCCACAAGTTCTAGGGCCCCCGGAATGCAGGCGGTGACGCAAGACGGTGCTTCTCCTTTGTCAATTCGCTGGTAACACAAATTACATTTCTCGACTTTCCTTTTTGCAGGGTTGATTTGGGGACGATCATACGGACAGGCCATGGTACATAAGCGACAGCCAATGCATCGATTAGGATCATGGATCACAATACCATCGGCACGTTTAGTATAGGCCTTTACCGGGCAAACACGGAGACATTCTGGATTAGCGCAGTGGTTACAGGCCATCGAGAAAAACATTCGGGTCGGGAGCGAAAAATCGTCTTCATGGAGTTGGAAAACCTTACGCCACTGGGGGATTGCGTCAATTTGGTATTCATTTTTGCAGGCTATTTCACACCCCCGACAGCCCACACATTTCTCTGAGTTGTGTAAAAAGCCAAGCTGTTTACTCAATGGGATTCCTCCTTATGCCTTTTCAATCATTACAAAATTATCGTGGAAGGCTAAACCGTCGTTGCCGGTCGCTTGTTTTCCCATATCGCTGGGGATTGCTTTTAGAGTGTAATTAACATTGAAATTTGAGTTTTTATACCAAGATTCATAGGAGACGATGACATTTAGGGAGGTTGTCCGGGTTAGGTGGGCTTTGACAGTAATTGAACCTAGGTCATTGAAGACTTTAACCATATTTCCCTCAGCGATACCATATTTGGCGGCTAGAACAGGGTGAATTTCCACCTTCGGCTCAGGGTTTGTTGTCATCATCCAGTCGAGGTTTTGAAACTGGGAGTGCAACGCATGTTGAGGATGGGGCGTTATAAATCGAATCGGATATTTCTCGGGGGTCTTCATTTCTTCAACCCATATAGGAAGGGCAGGTAGTCCGTTTTTCTTGGCAAGTTCACTGTGAATTTCAATTTTCTTAGAGGGGGTACGGAAATTGCCATCGGACCAGGAAGCTGCAGGCATATTGGCCTTACGAGGTCCATCGATGAGTTCTTTGTAACTGTTGATGCCAAGCATTTGGTGAATTCCGGGGTTGAATTCTTTGGCTAGCCATTCCTCTGGTGTGCCTGTAGTTGGGAAGGTACAAGAACCGGGTTCTAGGGCATTCATTTTTTTAGAAAGTTCTATGGCGATTTCAACATCACTTTTTGATTCATACAGGGGGTCAATGGCCCTCTGGTTGATACCGATCCAATAATGCCAATAGCTGGCCATGACATCCCAGTCTTCAAAATGGGTGGTTGCGGGCAAGACGATATCAGACATCTCGACAGTTTTGTTGAAAA
>CAKMJS010000180.1 GCA_927405585.1 uncultured Desulfosporosinus sp. | reverse complement strand
CTCTAATTCTGTGTCGGGACACGCGTGTAGGCTTCAGTCTCTGAGAACGGGGTTCCCGGCAAATTCGCCATCCTTGGCTCAGTTGCCGGCTTCGCACACGAAAGCCTCCGGTGGAGGGTTTCGCCGAAAGCGCACAACCCTTAACGAATACTTTCGCGCAGAAGGTCCTGTGCTCAGCCCCGTATCTGGGTCGCTTACAGGGAAGTTTGCTAGCTGCTTTCGCGTGCAAGTGGGGACGGTTCTTGACCGCATGCTTGACTTGTCTAAAAGTGAAAGAGGGGATGTACCGAAACTTAATGTTCCGGTACATCCCCCTGTCCTCCCAATGCAAGTAAGAACCGTCCCTACTTGCACACCTACTTGCACACTACTTGCACACGGAAAACAGGCTTGTTCTCGTCCCCATCCCCGCATCTCCAAAGCCAGAGGGGCCGCGATCACACGCTCCGACGCCTATGCGGTCGTCGTAGCCAAACTCGGCTTTAATCCGCTTTCTTAAAGCAGGACGGAACACAAGGACGTGTTCCGCCGGCAACCGGCCAAGGATGGCCGATTTGCCGGGAATCCTGCCAGCTTGCATAACGGATTAAAGCCCTAGTTGGGCACGATGAATGCATGGCCGAGGACGTGTGATCGCGGACCCTCCGAGCAAGTGTCTCGCGGACCCTCCCGTTTACGTCGAACTAGGAGGAAAACTGAAGAGATTGATCGAGCTGGGTGATGGAAGGGTTCCGTTACTGATATCACCAGGTACTTTAACCCCTAAGCCGGTATTGGTACTTGGTATAATCGGGTTTGCGGTATCCGAGGCGGCTAATTTGATTAGATTCGCTCTGTTCATCAGAATTTTGGCATCAATCGTTCCATATTTAAGTAGTGGTTTTCCCTCGATCCGAATCTGAACTTGTTTGACTGTTGAAAACTGAGTTAACGTGTTGACTAGCCCATAGAGAGCTACTTCTGGAGAAACTTTGGAATTCGGTTGAAGAAACTCTTTACTTAAATCTACAATAATCACGCTCTCTTTGATGGCAATATCAAGCAACACTGTAGACGTGGGAACTAAGGCCTGCAAATTCGTTCCTTTTACGGCTGGTCCTTTTAACCATTGAGTCACCGTCTCTCTCGCGACGCTCACGGTTTGTGGCAACAAGCGTTGTTCTTTCACCAAATACTTCCCGGTCGAATCTGCAAAATATAGAGCAATCGACCTTGCATCCGCCGAGGGTGTTACTGGCGCTGTTGTAGGGAGGACAGTGGGATTATTCCCACCAATAAAATCTCCCAAGGAAGTTGGTGCTCCGTCCTTGTTCACTAACGTCTCTAATGTCCCACAGCCCGAAATAAAAATGAGACTGAAGAGAACAACCCACATAAGAAAACTGTTCCAAATCCGTACTTTCATATTTTTACCCCTTCCCCAGATCGTTTCCATTCAGCCATAGTTACCTCATTTAAACCTATGCCTTGTCCGCAAAAATATTACAGGTTCTTTGTATAAAGCATGGCTTTTGGCCATAGATATGGGTATCGCTAGTTTATAGAAAGGAGCGGTTCATGCACGACATGTACAGAATTATTTGGATTAGTATGATTGCCGGACTGGCCACAACCTTTGGCAGCCTACTTGTCCTGTTGTTTGGTAAACCAAAAGAACGTGTTCTTGCCTCCCTCTTAGCCGGAGCCGGCGGGGTGATGCTTGCGGTCGTGAGCGTTGACTTACTTCCGAATGCATGGAAGATCGGTCCACCGCTCCAGGTGGCCGTTGGATTTGTCTTAGGTCTTATCTTCATGTACTTAGCTGAAACTCGCCTCAATGTCTCCAATAACACCCTCCCCCTGTCTCGACGTCAACGTCTAAAAAGGACCGGGCTTCTCGTTGCGACCGGGATAGCCTTACATGATCTGCCTGAAGGCATGGCCATCGCCGTCAGCCAAGAAGCGGCCCCCGGTCTTGGTTTCCTTATCTTTATAGCTATCACCTTGCACAATCTTCCGGAAGGGATGGCAACCACAGCGCCCTTGATTATGGCTGGAATTCGTTGGTGGAAAATTCTCCTTTTGAATATCGGCATCGCTTTTTTCACTCCCCTTGGCGCTTTAATAGGAATCCTCGCCCTCCAAGGTGTTCAGGATTCCCTAGCCTTCTTTCTTTCCCTCGCCGCAGGCGCAATGAGTTTTCTTGTCTTCGCGGAGCTCTGGCCCCTTTCTAGGGAGCGTCACCCCCGTTATGCCCTACTCGGTGGAACGATCGGATTTATCTTTTTTACGTTAATTAGCATGCTTCACCCTTCATAACGGGGACTTGTGTGACACAGCGCTCGGTGCTTACGACGCAGAGCAAACTAACCGTGTAAGCTCCTAAAGGGAGAGCGGGTTTTCCCAGCAAATTCGCCATCCTTGGCTCAGTTGCTGGCTTCGCACGTCCTGTGCTCAGCCCCGTATCTGGGGTCGCTTACACGGAAGTTTGCTATTCTGCTTACGTAAAGACGTCGCGCTCGTGTCACACTGCGTCCCTAG
>CAKMJS010000179.1 GCA_927405585.1 uncultured Desulfosporosinus sp. | reverse complement strand
ATTTCAATGACGTGCGACAGAAATCCGCCGTCATGAATCTTGCGGAACGTGTCCTTGTAGGAAATCGCGATGGAAAGAGGGGCTTTCTTATCGCCGTAGGCGTGTTCTTTAAAATAATACTAATCGCCGAAAGCGCACAACCCTTAACGAATACTTTCGCGCTGAAGGTCCTGTGCTCAGCCCCGTATCTGGGGTCGCTTACACGGAAGTTTGCTAGGCTGCTTTTGTAAAGACGTCGCTCTCGTGTCAAACTGCGTCCCTGGCTTGGAACGGAGAACGGAGAACGGAGAACGGAGAACGGAGAACGGAGAACGGAGAACGGAGAACGGAGAACGGAGAACGGAGAACGAGGAGACGTTGGGGGAGACGGCACAATTCATGTGCACCGTCTACTATGTTATTAGAAATTGAAACAGGTGACTATTTAGTGTACAATATATAGGTTGAAGGCATTTATTGGGAGGAAACAGTTTTGCTAGAAAATAAAGATATACCTTATCACGATCCTAATGACAGTTATAATGCAGGGCAGATTGAAGTTCTTGAAGGACTAGAAGCTGTTCGTAAACGTCCCGGTATGTATATTGGTACGACAGGTAGTCGAGGTCTGCATCATCTAGTTTATGAAATCGTTGATAACAGTATCGACGAAGCTTTAGCTGGTGTTTGCGATTTGATTGATGTATTTATTCATGCTGACAATAGCATTACTGTAATCGACAATGGACGGGGAATCCCAGTCGATATTCATCCAAAAACTGGTAAGCCTGCTGTCGAGGTGACCTTGACGGTATTACATGCCGGTGGGAAATTTGGCGGGAGTGAAAGTGCTTACAAAGTGTCGGGTGGCCTTCATGGAGTAGGCTTAAGTGTCGTTAATGCTTTATCAAAGTGGTTAATTATCGAGGTCTCAAAAGGAGGCCATGTTTACCATCAAGAATATGCACAAGGGAAACCAACCACAGAACTAGTCAATATTGGGACAACTGAGAAAACGGGGACTAAAATAACCTTTATACCTGACCCAGAGATTTTTGAAGAGACCGTTTATGACTTTGACATTCTAGCACATCGTCTAAGAGAGCTTTCTTTTTTAAATAAAAGTGTGAAGATTAATTTCACAGACGAACGAACAAACATTAAAGAAACGTTTTTGCATACAGGTGGTATTCAGGATTTCGTGCGTTATCTCAACAAAAGTAAAGATTGCTTGCATCCCCAGCCAATATTTATTGAAACGACTAAAGATCATGTACAAGTGGAAGTTTGTATTCAGTATAATGACAGTTATGCTGAGAATTTGTATTCCTATGCTAATAATATTAATACCCAAGAAGGGGGAACTCATGAGGCAGGTTTTAAGTCGGCTTTAACGCGGGTTGTCAATGATTATGCCCGTAAAAGTAATATACTCAAAGCTGCTGATTCAAATCTGTCTGGTGATGATATACGGGAAGGCTTGACCGCTGTAATTTCGGTTAAAGTTCCTGACCCACAGTTTGAAGGGCAAACGAAGACAAAACTTGGCAATAGTGAAGTAAGGGGCATCGTTGACTCTACAACAGGGGAAGGATTAAGTACTTTTCTTGAAGAGAATCCAGCGATTGCTAGAAAATTTATTGATAAATCTGTACAAGCAGCCCGAGCTCGAGATGCAGCTCGTAAAGCACGAGAGTTGACTCGCCGTAAAAGTGCCTTAGAGGGAACATCCCTACCAGGCAAACTAGCAGATTGTTCTTGGAAAGAACCAGATCGGTGTGAAATGTACTTAGTTGAGGGAGATAGTGCAGGTGGTTCGGCCAAACAGGGAAGAGATCGACGTTTCCAAGCAATTTTGCCCTTGCGTGGGAAGATTATTAATGTAGAAAAGGCTAGACTTGATAAAATATTAGGAAATGTAGAAATTAGGGCCATGATCACTGCAATGGGTACTGGTATTTCCGATGAATTTGATATTACTAAGGCACGTTATCATAAGTTGATTATTATGACCGACGCAGACGTGGACGGTGCTCATATTCGAACACTTTTATTGACTTTTTTCTATCGTTATATGAGACCTCTTATTGAGAATAATTATGTTTATATCGCGCAACCCCCACTCTTTAAAGTTAAGAAGGGAAGAGACATTCAATATGCATACACTGATAACGAACTCTCTAAAATTCTAGATAAAATAGGTAGGGAAAAAGTTGAGCTTCAGCGCTATAAAGGCTTGGGAGAAATGAATCCAGATCAGTTGTGGGAAACCACGATGGACCCTGCCAAGCGTACGATCTTAAAAGTGACGATCGAAGATGCAATACGGTCCGAAGAAATGTTTACGGTGTTGATGGGTGACAAAGTAGAACCACGCCGAGACTTTATTAATCGTTATGCTAAAGATGTACGTAATTTGGATACTTAAAGGAGTGCTCATTCATGTCGGATGAAATGCTGGGGGGGAAAGTCCTTCCCGTTGAAATTGCGGATGAAATGCGAAAATCTTTTATCGATTATGCCATGAGTGTTATTGTTAGCCGTGCTTTGCCTGATGTTCGAGACGGTCTTAAACCAGTGCATCGCCGAATCTTATATACCCTCCATGAGTTAGGTCTGACCCCCAACAAACCATACAGTAAGTCAGCACGTCTCGTCGGGGATTGCATGGGTAAATTTCATCCTCATGGGGATAGTTCAATTTATGACGCTGTTGTTCGAATGGATCAAGATTTTGCGAGCCGTTATCCACTCATTGATGGACATGGAAACTTTGGATCAATTGATGGAGACTCTGCTGCAGCCATGCGTTATACCGAGCTTAGAATGGCTAAAATGGCCACCTATATGTTGGCAGATATTGATAAAGATACCGTCGAGTTTACGCCAAACTACGATGAAAAACAAGAAGAGCCCACGGTATTGCCGGCAAAATTCCCAAATCTGCTCGTTAATGGTTCGTCAGGTATTGCTGTAGGAATGGCAACCAATATTCCACCTCATAATTTATCGGAAGTTATCGAAGCGACTATTGCTTTGATGGATAACCCAGAGTTATCGATTGACGAACTGATGAACTATATCAAAGGTCCCGACTTCCCTACCGGTGGAACGATCATGGGTTACGAAGGAATTCGGTCTGCCTTTATGACCGGAAGAGGATCGATTAAAACAAGGGCCAAAGCAAAAATCGAACGTATGGAGAAGTCTGGAAAGACTCGTATTCTCGTTACTGAAATTCCGTTTATGGTTAATAAGGCTAGAATGATTGAGAAAATTGCTGACCTAGTGCGGGATAAGAAACTTGATGGAATCACCGATTTGAGGGATGAATCGGATCGTTCAGGGATGCGTATCGTGATTGAGCTAAGGCGCGATGTCAACCCGAAAGTCATCTTAAATAAACTCTATAAACATACTCAGATGGAAGATACCTTTGGTGTAAATATGCTGGCACTCGTGGAAGGTCAGCCGAGGACACTTAATCTTAAGGATATGATTCATTATTTTATTAAACATCAAAAAGATGTTATTGTCCGGAGAACTAAATTTGAACTTAATAAAGCGGAGGCAGAAGCTCATATTATTGAGGGACTGAGAATTGCCCTTGACCATATTGACGAGGTGATAGAAACCATTCGTTCTTCTACGAATGAAGCAAATGCGAGAGAAAATCTATCCATCCGTTTTGGTTTGAGCGAAATACAAGCCCAAGCTATTGTCGATATGAGGCTAAAGCGCCTGACTGGACTAGAACGAGAGAAGCTAGAGAACCAATATCAAGAGCTGATGAATACCATTGCTTATCTGAAGTCCGTGCTCGCTTCCCCAAGTATGGTCATAGGAATTATTAAGGCTGAACTGGAAGAAATCAATCGCAAATTTGGAGATGCTCGTCGGACAATGATTACCGTTGATGTGAGTAAGATGGACGTCGAAGATCTTATTGCAGTTGAGGACGTGGTAATCACGGTAACCCACTATGGGTATATTAAACGATTACCGCTAAGTACTTATAGAAGTCAGCATAGGGGTGGTAAAGGTGTTCATGGTATGGCTACCAAAGAACGAGACTTTGTTGAGCACCTCTTCACCACGACGACGCATCACCATATTCTTTTCTTCACCTCACAAGGTAAAGTGTATCGTTTAAAAGCTCACGAGATCCCGGAAGCCAGCAGAGTAGGCAAAGGAACCGCTGTGATTAATCTCTTGAATTTAAGCCAGCATGAAATGATTACCGCAGTGATGGCAATTAAAGATTACAGTTCGGATTTCTTCTTGATCACCGCTACAAAAAATGGAATTATGAAGAAGACGGCACTGCAAGAATATGATTCATCAAGACGTGATGGTTTAATTGCTCTAACATTAGATGAGGGAGATGAGCTGATTGGTGTCAAGCTAACCCAAGGCTTAGATGATATCCTTCTGGCCACGAAAAATGGACTAGCGATTCGCTTCCCAGAGTCGGATGTACGTTATATGGGCCGTACGGCGCGTGGGGTAAAAGGGATAAGGCTTGAAGCCAACGACGAGGTTGTCGGGATGGATGTGATCGGTGATGAGGGTGAACTTTTGACCATGAGTGTCAATGGTTTTGCTAAACGCACCAATCTTAAGGAATTCCGCGTACAAGGACGTGGTGGCAAAGGTATTATTGTCATGAAGCTCAATGCCAAAACGGGTACCTTGGTTGGAATTAAGGTTGTTCAAGTGGAAGATCAACTGATGGTTATCACGAATAACGGAATCATGCTTCGGATTCAAGTAGCTAGTATTTCTAATCAAGGCCGCTCTGCGCAAGGGGTTATGGCTATGCGTACTGGTGCAAGTAGCGTTGTTGCCTTTGCTAAAGTCTTGATGAAAGATGAAGAGGTACTTGGCGGAGACTCAGAAGATCCCGAGGAGGAATCTGATGAATCCGAAAAGGATGATTAAATTGACAAAATTCGCGCTAGGTGGTACCATGGCTGAATCAGATAACAGAGCCTGAGGCTTAATAACAAGTAAAAGTAATACCGTCTTAGTTAAACTAACGTCAACAAATAAAATTCAGGAGGTAATATTAATGTCTGATATTGGATCGTTAAAAGTTAAAACTGGGCTTGCAGAAATGCTAAAAGGTGGCGTCATTATGGATGTGACGACCCCTGAACAGGCTATCATAGCAGAAGAGGCTGGAGCATGTGCCGTTATGGCGTTAGAGCGTGTTCCTTCGGATATCCGAGCTGAAGGTGGGGTCGCACGGATGGCCGATCCTACAATTATACAAAGTATTATGGCTGTAGTTTCGATTCCTGTGATGGCCAAAGCTCGAATCGGACATTTTGTTGAGGCTCGAATCCTAGAAGCTTTAGGGGCGGATTACATTGATGAGTCTGAAGTATTAACTCCTGCGGATGAGACTTATCATATTAATAAACACGACTTTAAAGTGCCCTTTGTCTGTGGTTGCCGTAATTTAGGGGAAGCATTGCGTCGAATCGGAGAAGGAGCTGCGATGATTCGTACTAAAGGAGAGCCTGGAACGGGTAACGTTGTTGAGGCTGTGCGACATATGCGAACGGTGATGAGCGAAATTCGTGCCTTAACTTTAATGCCTAAAGAAGAGCTTATGACAGCTGCTAAAAATATGGGTGCTCCCTATGATTTAGTACTATATATTGCAGAGCATGGGAAACTACCAGTAGTTAATTTCGCAGCAGGAGGTATAGCTACGCCGGCTGATGCGGCATTAATGATGCATCTTGGCGTGGATGGTATTTTCGTAGGGTCAGGAATCTTTAAATCCGGAGATCCAAAGGCACGTGCCAAGGCAATAGTTCTGGCGACAACTCACTATAAGGATGCTAAAATACTGGCTGAGATTTCTAAAGATCTAGGACAACCCATGACAGGCATTGAGATATCTACCTTGACTGACTCTCAGCGCATGCAAGAACGGGGCTGGTAAGCATGAAAAAGCGTGTTGGCGTTTTGGCACTGCAAGGTGCTTTCCGCGAGCACCGTCAGGTTCTAGAGCATTTAGGGTGCGATGTTATAGAAGTGCGTAAAACAAGCGATCTTGAAGGGATCCATGGTCTGATTATCCCTGGTGGAGAAAGTACAACCATCGGGAAACTCTTGCAAATTGATGAGCTGGGTGAAAAAATTAAAGAGCTTGGCTCTCAGGATTTACCCATTTTCGGGACATGCGCCGGCATGATTCTACTGAGTAAAACTATCATCGACAGTGATCAGTATAGCTTAAACCTGATGGATACGGTTGTAGAACGCAATGCCTTCGGACGGCAGGTGGCAAGTTTTGAAACGGATCTTCTTGTACCAGCAATGGGTCCTAACACAATACGAGCAGTATTTATTCGAGCACCTTACCTTCGGGAAGTTGCTCCAAATGTAGGTATTCTGGCAGTGTATGACGGCAAGACTGTTTTTGCACGCCAAGGAAATTTATTGGCCTGCGCATTTCATCCTGAACTTACTCCAGACCTCCGAGTCCATCAATACTTTTTGGACATGATCGATGAACATTAGGTAGAATGAGAACTAGCCATTAGCATGGGAGGTTATTATTATGTTGGATCTCAAGTTTGTTCGTAATAACCCTGAAGTGGTTAAGGAAGCATTGCAAAAACGTCATGTGTCAATTAGTCTAGACCAATTTTTGATACAAGAAGAAGAAAGACGACGATTACTTTTTGAAATTGAAACTTTAAAAGCTCGTCGCAATTCTGTTTCTGAAGAGGTCGGACGCCTCAAGAAAAGTGGGAACGATGCAGAAAGTCTTGTTTTAGAAATGCGTGAAGTCGGCCAATCCATCAAGGAATTGGAAGAAAAATCGACCGAAATCGTACTAGAAATGGAAAAAGTACTCTATGAGATCCCGAACATACCTCACTCCTCCGTGCCAATAGGAGCGGACGAAAGTGACAACGCAGAAGTTCGTACATGGGGAACCCCTCGCGTATTTGACTTCGAGCCGAAGGCGCATTATGAGGTCGGTGAAAAGCTGGATGTATTGGATTTTGTCCGAGCGGCCAAAGTCACAGGTGCTCGGTTTACTTTTTATAAAGGTTTAGGAGCTAAGCTAGAGCGTTCCCTGATATCCTTCATGCTTGATCGACATACTGCTAATGGCCATACAGAAATACTTCCCCCATACATAGTTAATCGCACTTCAATGATTGGAACAGGTCAACTTCCAAAATTTGAGGAGGATGCCTTTAAGATTGTTGGAACGGAATATTTTCTGATTCCAACCGCGGAAGTGCCAGTTACTAATCTTTATCGTGACGAAATCTTAGAGGGCAATCAATTGCCAATTCGCCACTGCGCCTACAGTGCTTGTTTTCGATCTGAAGCTGGTTCAGCAGGTCGGGATACACGGGGATTGATTCGCCAACATCAATTTAACAAGGTAGAGCTTGTCAGATTCTCACTCCCGGAGACTTCTTATGAAGAACTTGAATTGTTGACTAGGGATGCTGAGAACATCCTGCAAGAACTAGAACTTCCTTACCGAGTTGTGGCCTTATCGACAGGCGATCTTGGGTTTACTTCCGCTAAAACTTATGATTTGGAAGTATGGCTACCCAGCTTTAATACCTATCGGGAAATTTCATCTTGCAGCAATTTTGAAGATTTCCAAGCTCGTCGGGCAAACATCCGTTTTCGAAGAGGGCCTAAGGAAAAACCGGAGTTTGTTCATACTTTAAATGGTAGTGGATTGGCAATTGGTCGTACAGTGGCAGCTATTATGGAGAACTACCAGGAAAAGGACGGACGGATACGAGTTCCTAAAGCATTGCAACCCTATATGGGAGTTGAATATATCGGATAGCTTCTGATTAAGTTCTGAAGTATGTTTCTTGCAGTAAAAAGTTAAGGTTGTTTTTATTTAAAATTTATGGTATGCTGTTTTTCGGTCGTCATTCTTGGAGGGGTGTTCGAGCGGTTTAAGGACCCGGTCTTGAAAACCGGTGACTTCGCAAGGGGTCCGTGGGTTCGAATCCCACCCCCTCCGCCATATTATACGACAAAATTAGGGTGGGATTCGAACGGGCGGATAAAGAAAAGCCGACCCTTGGGAGGGTTTTCCCGCCCCGGCGTGATAGCGAGTGCAACGAGCGGAGCGAATCCCACCCCCTCCGCCATATAATTGAAGTTCGATGTTCGAAGCTCGAAGTTCGAGAGACCGTCTTTAAAGGATTTTCTCAGGTTTAGCAAGGATATTTCCCAAGTTTTCTATATGCGCCTGTAGTTCAGCTGGATAGAGCGTCAGACTTCGAATCTGAATGCCGGGGGTTCGAATCCCTCCGGGCGCACCATAATCGATGTTCGAGGCACGAGGTTCGGGGCTCGAATATCTGAGAGAGTCCTATCTATGGCCTTGTAGCTCAGGGGATAGAGCGGGGGTTTCCTAAACCCTGTCTTGCGGAGGTTCGATTCCTCCCAGGGTCACCAAAAAATTGAGGTAACTATGCTTCATCAGGATTGGATGCGTCTTGCACTTAGACAAGCTCAGATGGCCTTTGACCAAGGGGAAGTACCTATTGGTGCAGTTATTGTTCATAACGGTCAAGTGATTGCCGTGGCGCATAATGAAAGAGAACAGAAAAACGACCCTACAGCACATGCTGAGATCTTAGTAATCCAACGCGCAGCCAAGGTATTAGAAAGTTGGCGGCTGACGGATGCCACCCTGTATGTCACGTTAGAGCCTTGTCCGATGTGTGCAGGTGCTATCATGCAGTCTCGCATAAATCAACTTGTCTATGGGGCGATGGATCTAAAAGGCGGAGCTACAGGTTCAGTGATGAATGTTTTAGATTACACTCTGTGGAACCATAGAGTCGATGTCGTTGCTGGAGTTCTGGAAGAAGAGTGCTCCGATATATTAAAATTATTCTTCAAGAGATTGCGCTGATATCAGCGTTATTTTATAGTCAGAGAGTATGGTTTAGGGTGACGCTATATACGGAGGAGTATCGAAGTGGTCATAACGAGAGCGACTCGAAATCGTTTGACGGTGTGAGCCGTCCGTGGGTTCGAATCCCACCTCCTCCGCCATTACATATTTGGTTATTATTAAGAGACTTGCGTGAAGAACGTTAAGTCTTTTTTTGTTTGAATTCCTGCTACTTTGCTTAAATCTTCACATTCTTGGACAGACTTAAATTAAGCAATAGTTTAGGTTCCTAGGCACTTTGTATTTGTTCAGGAAGAGAGGGGTTTTAACTCTATGAAATTACTAAGAATTTCTGTAGGTTTGGTCATAGTCGGAGTTATCCTAATGGGCGCTTTATGGGGAACTAACCGTGAGCTAAGTGCAATGGAAACCCATAATATAAGTGAATTTAGGGATGAATCCGTAATTGCTCCTACTACAGATCAATTAATCCGTTTTCATGTCCTCGCTAATTCGGACAGCGAACAGGATCAAGCGCTGAAGAGGGCAGTTCGAGATGCCATTTTAAAGGATGTTTCTCCACGTTTAGCAGTTTCTCGGTCATTAGATGAATCACGGCAAATACTTAAGCAGATTCGTCCTGATATGGAGAGGATTGGGCATGATGTCGTAAAGATGTGGGGTAAGGATTATTGTGTACGTACCGAATATGGACATTCTCCTTTTCCAACCAAATCCTACGGTTCATTAGTGCTACCCTCCGGGGATTATGAGGCGTTGAGTGTAGTGATAGGAGAAGGGCAAGGGTCGAACTGGTGGTGTGTGCTATTCCCACCGCTTTGCTTTATAGATATTGACCAGTCCACGGCCGTTCAGGTGGATGGGAAAAAGGGGATTCCAATTAAGAGTGATATTAACCAGACTGAAAGATCTGCAACAGGTTCTCCCAAGGTGCGTTTTTACTTCTGGGAAAAATTAATGAACACGTTCAACTAAAGTTATGAGGTACGACTCTCACTTGTATAAGGGTCTAACGATTGAATAAGTATCTAAATAATTGAGAATAAATTTAGACCTTTGGCATATTCTTGCCATGAAATATTTCTGACATTTCTTTTCTAAGCCGTTGTTTAATTTTTTTCTTTTCATTTGTTAGGAGTTCTTTTTTTGCCGTTCCAAACAAATAATTATCTAGATCAAAGTCTTGTAAGATCATTTTTGTATGAAATATATTTTCTTGATAGACATTCACATCTATCATTTGATAAAGATCTTTTTGTTCTTTGGCAAGATAGTTTTGTATAGAGTTAATTTTATGATCGATAAAAAACTTCTTTCCATCAAGATCACGGGTGAATCCCCGAACTCGATAATCGATGATGGCAATATCTGCAGAAAAATTGGTCACAAGGTAGTTAAGAGCTGCCAGAGGAGAAATCTTACCACAAGTCGAGACATCAATGTCCGCTCTAAAGGTGCTAATCCCTTTATTGGGGTGGCTTTCTGGGTAAGTGTGAACTGTGATATGGCTTTTATCAAGGTGAGCGACAACACTCGAAGGCAAGGGTTCAGTTGTAGTTAGGAGTTCGCTTTTTGAAAGAGAATTTACTACATATTCCTCAGAAACCAACATGGTGACACTTGCCCCTTGAGGATCATAATCTTGCTTGGCAATATTTAGTACATGGGCTCCAATAATATTAGCTACGTCCGTAAGTATCCTAGCTAGACGATCTGAGTTGTATTCTTCGTCAATGTAGTCAATATAGGCCTGACGGTGCTCAGCTGACTTCGCATAACAAATATCATACATATTAAAACTAAGGGTTTTCGTCAAGTTATTAAACCCATATAATTTGAGTTCTTTTAACGGTTTGATTTCCATAGGATCCTCCACAAATCTTATTTTGAATCTTTGTGCGCCTCATTAGAGAAAAAGAAAGGTCACAAGATACTTTACGATATTTTAAGCAAAAATATTCAATCGAACTTCTTTATAATCTTCCGTAGTTTCTAGGACAACAATATATCAAACAGGGATTCATTAAGGACACTTAAAGATCTTACATATATTTACATAAATATAACCATTGACTCGCTTGTCTCTTTGCGATATAATCTCTCTTGTTCACTAAATTCATAGAAATGATATTAGTTTTTGAGGTTTACTGAGCACGGAGAGGTGGCTGAGTGGTCGAAGGCGCCCGCCTGGAAAGCGGGTACATTGGGCAACCGGTGTCGAGGGTTCAAATCCCTCTCTCTCCGCCATTATTTGAGTGTCTGGCCAAAGTATTCGACTTAGGCTTTTTATTTTGTTATAATTGATTTAGCCGTACTAGATGGGGAGGTAGCGGTTCCTTGTAACTTGCAATCCGCTATAGCAAGATGGAATTCCCGCGAAAGGTCCTCGCCTGTGAAGCTGTCTTTGGTAGGCGGCGATGAGATTTTGGTCTTACGCAACAGGACACTCCGAACCGTGTCAGATCTTGACGGAAGCAGCACTAAGGAGAGCGTTTTGTGTGCCGTGAGGTTGCCTGAATCGAGTCTGCCGATCAAGGTAACGTTCGGAGGTGTAGGTTCGATCTAGGGTGTACGGCTATGATATATTTTGGTTAAGGTGGTTAATATACCATCTTTTTTGGTATTTTGGCGTATATAGCATACTCTGTTTATCGAGGGTGATAATATGGCTTATTTGGCACTTTACCGTGAATGGCGTCCAAGAATGTTTAAAGACATAGTAGGGCAAGAGCATATTACGAAAACTTTAGTCAATGCCCTCAAACAAGAGAAGATCGCCCATGCCTATTTATTCAGTGGACCAAGAGGTACGGGTAAAACAACTGCCGCTAAGATTCTAGCTAAGGCCTTGAATTGTGATCAACTGGAGGGCGTGGAACCCTGTAATCATTGTACGTCCTGCATTAGTATTGATCAAGGTTCGGCCATGGAAGTGTTCGAGATTGATGCTGCTTCGAACCGTGGGATTGATGAGATTCGCGATCTACGTGAAAATGTCAAGTTAAGTGCGATCCAAGGGAAACATAAAGTTTATATTATCGATGAAGTACATATGCTAACTACAGAGGCTTTTAATGCCTTACTCAAGACATTGGAGGAGCCTCCTCCTCAGGTCGTTTTTATTTTGGCAACCACCGAGGTTCAGAAAATACCTTTAACGATTCTCTCTCGTGTACAACGTTTTGAATTTCATCGAATCTCAGTACAAGATATCCAAAAACGATTGATTGAAGTATGCACATCCTTAAGTAGGCAGGTTAATCAGAGTGCCTTAGTGGTGATTGCTCAAAAGTCTGAGGGAAGTCTTCGAGATGCCTTAAGTATTTTGGATCAATGCCTTCTGCAGGATGACCCTATTGGGGTGGAAGAAGTGTATCAGGTACTGGGAATGGTCGGTGAGACCTTTAGTGCGCAGTTAGTTGAAGCACTAGTCTGCTCCGATTATGGCCAGAGCCTAAGTTTTTTATCAGAGGGCATTCAGCAAGGTCGTGACCCACGGCAGATCATCAGAGAACTCTTGGATTATCTTCGCCAGATGCTTTTAACTTCAGCTACAGGAGCAACCCCTTTAGTAGCACCCCATATTCAAGAGCGTTTGGTTAAACAGAGTGAACAAATTGAAATTTCCCGATTGTTGCGCTGGATTTCTATACTGTTGCTTGGGGAAGGGCAGCTCAAATATGCCTCAAACGCACGGTTAGCTGCAGAACTCTTATTAGTTCAGACTATTCATGATAGTCAACCCAGTGCGATCAGTGGCCAGGAAGAGATCTTAAAGCGGTTAGCTGTAATGGAACAACAATTTCAAGGCGTACCTCAGATCAGCCCTAAAATAAGTCGGGTGGTCCCCCCAAAAACTCCAAATGTAGACCCTATAGTAGTTGATTTAGGTTCAGGAAACTCAGCGGAGGGATTTAATCAAAGCTTAAACATTTTAGGAATCCAAGCGCGTTGGAATGAAGTTTTAGAACAAGTTAAAAAACAGAAGAAATCTACGCAGGCCTTTTTGATGGAGGGGAAACCGTTTCAACTCAAGGATAATTCATTAATAATTCTTTTCCGAGAAGGATGTTCCTTTCACAAGGAGAAAGTCGATCAAACCGAAAATCGGAAAACAATTGAAGATGTTTTAGACCAACTCTTTGGGACTAAACTAATATTACAGAATTTCATGGAAAACGAGTTTCTTATCGAAGAAACAGCGGTGAGCAAAGACTTGAAAAGCCAAGAGCAACTTTTGATCGACAAAGCAAAAGACATGTTTGGGGCGGATCGGGTGGTTGTCAGAGAGTGAAAAAACTGGTGTACTATGTGAAGCGTATTAAACAAAGATAGGAAGTGTTAATATGGCAGGGTTAAAAGGAATGGGCGGCGGCGGAATGGGTGGCAATATGAGCCAAATGCTAAAGCAGGCTCAAAAAATGCAAGAGGATATGGCTCGGGTACAGGAAGAGCTTCTGACTAAAACGGTGGATGCCTCATCTGGCGGTGGAATGGTCCAGGTTGTCGTAAGTGGAAAAATGGAATTAGTTGAGTTGAAAATTAAACCTGAAGCTGTTGACCCGGAAGATGTAGAGATGCTAGAAGATCTTATAAAAGCAGCATTAAATGAGGGGTTAAGGAAAGCTCAGGAAATGGCCAGCACTGAAATGGGTAAACTAACCGGTGGTTTAAAGATCCCCGGATTGTTCTAGGTGAGGTATGGACTTTTTGCAATACCCACAGCCTTTAGCAGATCTGATCAGTAGTTTGGCCCGTCTTCCTGGGATTGGACCTAAGACAGCAGGACGATTGGCGTTTTATCTACTACAACAACCACGTATTTCTGAAGATTTAGCCAAGGCTATCGTGGTGGCAAACCGAGATATTAGAAAGTGTTCGATATGTTCGAACTTTACGGATAAAGATCCATGTGCGATTTGTCAAAATACTCAAAGAGATCAGACGGCACTCTGCGTTGTTGAGCATCCTAGAGATGTTGTGTCCTTGGAAAAAACTAGAGAGTTTAAAGGAGTTTATCATGTTCTGCACGGCGTTCTTTCACCCATGGATGGGATTGGCCCCGAGCAATTGACCGTTGATATGCTCTTAAAACGTCTGGATGGAATCCGAGAAGTGGTTATGGCTATGAACCCTACAGTAGAAGGGGAGGCAACTGCCTTATATTTGGCTCGTTTACTAAAACCATTAGGAATTAGGGTAACCCGAATAGCGCACGGCTTACCCGTCGGTGGAGATCTAGAATATGCCGATGAAGTAACCATTGCCCGAGCGTTAGAAGGACGACGCCAACTATAAGGGTCAGGCGTCAGGAGTCAGGAGTTGTCAAGGGTGTCAAGGTAACGGGTGTTGTGGGGTGTCAAGGGGACTGGGTTACTGACATATTAATATGTGTCAGTAACCCAGTCCCCTTGACACGTTCGTTCTAAGAACATACTCAGAGAGAAGTGTTAAAAACAAGAAGTATTCTGTTGACTATTTTACGAATAAGGTGGATAATAAGATATGGTCTATGAAACTTAGTTTTACATAATGAAACAAAATATAAACCGAGTTTCGAATAAATCAGTACTAGATTTTATGTTTTCATAATGATAATCAGAAGGCTGCCAATTTTCTTACTATCCTCAGGTAGGTATGGGAGTGTTTGAAAGCTCCATAGATACCTGGTGTAGAAGACTGAGTAGAAGGAGGGGAGGCAAAATGCTCTTTCTAGTGCCTATATAACTTTTTGGACTTCTAAGCTAATTTGGAGTTCTTCTTTGACGGACTGGTGCATAGTTATTTAGGGACTAGCACTGGACGAGGAGGAGAATTCATGACCTTGATTTTTCTTGGTCTATTCATTTTACTTATAGGATTAGTTGTACGTTCTGTACTCGGTAAGCCAAATTTATTCTTAAAGCTAATTATTCATATGTTAGGTGGAATTGTCGGACTTTGGTTGTTCGACTTTTTGCTTAGTATTATGGGATGCGCAATCCCAATTAATGTATTTACAATAACTTTGGTTGGTCTGTTAGGATTTCCAGGCGTTCTAGCCTTGACTGTGCTCCAGTTATTGGGGATTTAATAGGTGTTAATTGGTACTGCCTTGGTGGTCTTGAGGAATTGTGTTCAAGATGCCTAACTATAATTATTGACTAAAGAAACAACCAAGAGTTATACTAAAATTTAAAGGGGAACTATTTTGCTCAAATCTGAAATAGTTCCCTTCAGTGTATTTATTCCTAAATCTGTGATTTTTTTTATGAAATAGTGTGAATAATGTTTTTTTTGTACAAATACGAAAGGTATGTTATTCTAAAACTAAGATTTTCGGTCGGATGGTCAGACCATATTTTAGGCTGACTGTTTAAAATTTTCACAAGCTTTTTTTGGGACTTATGGTACGAGGGTTCACCCTCGAAAAAGCCTAAAGTTAGATTTATAACATCACATAATTAGGAGGAAGCAATCAATGGCAAAAATGAAAACCATGGATGGCAACGAAGCGGCTGCTCACGCATCGTACGCATTTACAGAAGTTGCCGCAATTTTCCCGATCACCCCTTCTTCGACTATGGCTGAGTTCGTTGACGAATGGGCGGCACATGGAAGGAAAAACATTTTCGGTCAAACAGTTAAAGTAGTGGAGATGCAATCCGAGGCAGGTGCTGCTGGAGCAGTGCACGGTTCACTTCAGGCTGGGGCTTTAACTACAACGTATACTGCTTCTCAAGGGTTACTTTTAATGATTCCCAACATGTATAAAATTGCTGGTGAGCTTCTTCCGTGTGTATTTCATGTTAGCGCTCGAGCTTTGGCAACCCATGCACTCTCAATTTTCGGTGACCATCAAGATGTAATGTCCGTGCGGGCGACAGGGTTTGCTCAGCTTTCTTCACATAACGTCCAAGAAGCTTTGGACATGGGTTATATTGCTCACTTAGTAACGGTCAAATCTCGTATTCCTTTCCTTCATTTCTTTGATGGATTCCGAACTTCCCATGAAATTCAAAAAATTGAGGTACCAGAGTATGAGGAAGTTGCCAAACTTTTAGATATGGAGGCAGTACAAAGCTTCCGTGACAATGCTTTAAATCCAGAGCATCCGGTTCTGCGCGGAACGGCTCAAAACCCAGACGTCTACTTTCAAGGTCGCGAAGCTTCTAATCGCTTCTATGCTGTTGTTCCTGACATTGTCGAACAATCCATGCAAGAATACAAGGAACTTACTGGCCGGGAATATCACCCATTCCAATATTATGGTGCAGACGATGCTGAGCATATCATCGTAGCAATGGGTTCGATCTGTGACACAATCGAGGAAACAATTGACTATCTCGTTGCAAAAGGAGAAAAAGTTGGTTTAGTTAAAGTTCATCTGTATCGTCCGTTCTCTAGTGACTACTTCTTTAAAGTATTGCCTAAAACTGTTAAGAAGATTGCAGTTCTAGACCGTACCAAAGAACCCGGTGCCACAGGTGAACCTCTTTATCTAGATATTAAGGATATTTTCTATACAAGTGAGATTAAACCGGTAATCGTCGGCGGACGTTATGGCTTGGGTTCTAAAGATACAACTCCTTCCCAAGTGTTATCAGTGTATAAAAACCTCCAATCGGAAGAACCGAAAAATAGTTTTACTATTGGTATTGTGGATGACGTAACTTATAAATCCTTAGCCGAAGATGAAATTATCGATACAGCTCCAGAAGGGACAATATCCTGTAAATTCTGGGGTCTCGGTGCCGATGGAACTGTCGGTGCGAATAAACAAGCCATTAAAATTATTGGAGATCACACCAAGCTTTATGCCCAAGCCTATTTCCAGTACGATAGTAAAAAATCTGGTGGAATTACGGTTTCCCATCTTCGCTTTGGTAAAAAGCAAATTAAATCCCCGTATTATGTGACAGGTACTAATTACATTGCTTGTCATAATCAAACCTATGTTTACCAATATGATCTCTTAAAGGGGCTTAAGCAAGGTGGCAACTTTGTTTTGAATTGTCAGTGGACTCCAGAAGAACTGGATGTGAAACTGCCAGTTGCTATGAAACAAGCGCTAGCAAAAAATAAAGTCAACTTCTACATCATTGATGCAGTAGCTATAGCACGCAAGATCGGTCTTGGTTCCCGCATCAACATGATCATGCAAGCGGCTTTCTTTAAGCTCGCGAACGTGATTCCTGTCGAAGAGGCCGTTGATTATCTAAAAGCCTCCGTTGTGAAAACTTATGGTAAAAAGGGTCAAAATATTGTTGATATGAATACTGCAGCGATCGATCTCGGAGTATCCTCCCTTGTGAAGGTGGAAATTCCGGCTGCTTGGGGAAATACAGATAACGCCCAAGCTCAGGCTGCTGTGGCTGTTGAAGAACCAGATTTCATCAAGAATATCCTTCGCCCAATGAATGCCTTAGAAGGAGATAACCTCCCAGTCAGCACGTTTAATGACCGTGAGGACGGAACTTTCCCTGTCGGAACTGCCTGTTTTGAAAAACGTGGTATTGGGGTTATCGTACCAGAGTGGCAGATCGATAATTGTATCCAATGTAATCAATGTTCTTTTGTTTGTCCGCACGCGGCGATTCGACCCTTCTTAATCAACGAGGAAGAAGCTAAAACTGCCCCAGCATCCTTTATCGGTAAGAAAGCAATTGGTAAAGAAGCGACTGGACTACAATTCCGTGTTCAAGTTAGTACGTTAGATTGCACTGGGTGTGGGAACTGTGCTGAAGTTTGCCCGGCTAAAGTTAAAGCTCTCGTTATGAAACCTGCAGCAGAACAAATTGAACAGCAAGCAGAGAACTGGGAGTATGCTGTGACCCTAAGAAACAAGAGCAAACTTTTTGATGTGACGACAGTTAAAGGAAGTCAGTTTGCTCAGCCTTTACTAGAGTTCAACGGTGCATGCCCTGGGTGCGGTGAAACAGCTTATATCAAACTGATCACCCAACTCTACGGCGACCGGATGATGATTGCCAATGCTACCGGCTGTAGCTCCATCTGGGGTGGCAGTGCTCCCGCGGTTCCCTATACTACGAACCAAGAAGGTAAAGGACCGAGCTGGGCAAATTCCTTATTCGAAGACAACGCAGAGTTCGGCTATGGTATGTACTTGGGCGTTCGTCAGCTCCGTGAAAAACTCGCTGAATTGATGAAGCAAGCTCTTGAGATCGAAATTAGTGCTGAGCTTAAAGAAGCTTTCCAAGAGTGGCTCAAGGGTTGGGATGACGCTGATGCCTCTAAAGCAGCGACAACGAAGATACTTGCTGCACTTGATGGCTATGTTGGAGACAATAAGATCCTCACTGAAATTAAGGCCAAGAAGGATCACCTCATTAAAAAGTCCCAATGGATCCTCGGTGGAGATGGTTGGGCTTATGATATTGGATTTGGCGGCTTAGACCATGTCTTAGCTTCCGGAGACGATGTAAATATTTTCGTTATGGATACCGAGGTCTACTCCAATACTGGAGGACAGTCTTCCAAGTCTACTCCTCGAGCAGCGGTAGCCAAATTTGCGGCAGCAGGTAAGAAGATTCGGAAGAAAGACCTAGGCATGATCGCGATGAGTTATGGTTATGTTTATGTCGCTCAAATTGCCTTGGGCTCAAGCATGGCTCAAACAATCAAGGTTATTAAAGAAGCGGAAGCTTATAAAGGACCTTCTCTGATTATCGCTTATTCTCCTTGTATTAACCATGGTCTCAAGGCAAGTATGACGAAGAGTGTACAAGAGCAGAAGAAAGCGGTTGATTCCGGTTACTGGCATCTCTATCACTATAACCCAGATCTGATTGAGGAAGGTAAGAATCCATTTAGCTTAGATTCCAAAGAGCCGTCTACGTCCTTCCGTGACTTCATCATGGGAGAAGTTCGTTATTCTTCCTTACTCAATACTTTCCCAGAAAGTGCAGAGGAACTCTTTGCGGGTGCTGAAAAATACGCAAAGGTTCGCTATGATTCTTACAAACGATTAGCTGACCAAAAGTGGGACTAAAGCCCGTAGGGGCAATTCATGAATTGCCCTTACAACATCGCTAGAGCTTTCTGAGGAGCAGGGTTAAC
>CAKMJS010000178.1 GCA_927405585.1 uncultured Desulfosporosinus sp. | reverse complement strand
ACGCCATAACTATCGGCGCATGCCTTACAGGCCAAAAGCTCCACCCCGGCATTTTTAATTTTCTCTACATATTCCTGCAAGGGTTGATCTTCCGTAAGAAGTTTGGCCGATGGCCCCCAAACGATTAGGGTTACCTCATCCCACCATTCCTTAAGCTTTGAATTAAGGGTATACATGAAAGCCATTCGGATTGCAATTTCCCTATCCCCACTAGTCCAAATAACTACCAACTTATTGGGCTCACTCATACCAGCTTCTACCTCCTTGTATTCTGACCTAAAGTCCTTTCTAGTACGTATCCATCCCATTGGAAGATCTGAGGGTTTGCACTAGATGACATGGGAACAATATCTCCTTTTGGATGGATAACTTGTATCAATTATAGCATATTATCGATACAATATTGTTCAAAAATCATCTTAATAGTCTCCTTTTAAGCATCGTTTTCCTGCAACAATCTTAGGTGTAAGTGGGAGGCAGCTTACAACTGTTTTAATTGCTTTCGATATTGCCTTAATTCGTCTTCATCAAAATCGTCAATAGTATCTTGCAATACTTTGAGCATCTTAGATCGATCTTCAGGAATTTTACCAACTACGGGAGTAGCTATTGATACATGATTAGCAAAAACTTTGGTGTTTGTTTCCAGATGTTCAATGAAGCATTTTAATTCTTGAACACGTTCGAATTCGTTGGCTTCAACAAATTCACCCTTGAGTTTTTGTTCATATAACTCTGTACCGGGTATTAGGGTTAAAGAGGTTATCCCTATACTTCTTGGTTTTAGTTGATTAAAAAATTTGGC
Organism: uncultured Desulfosporosinus sp.; assembly: GCA_927405585.1. Lineage (GTDB taxonomy): Bacteria > Bacillota > Desulfitobacteriia > Desulfitobacteriales > Desulfitobacteriaceae > Desulfosporosinus. The sequence goes on along the minus strand of CAKMJS010000178.1, from coordinate 21,491 downwards.
CGTTTCCAGAGCGCTGATTTCCCCTCTAGTATGACCAGCTAATCCATTTAAATAGATCGCATGATACTCAATTCCGGCTTCCTCTAATCGTTTGCATTGTACGACAGCTTCTTCGGCGGTATTTCCTTTATGGATTTGAGTTAATGTCTCATTATGACCGGTTTCAATTCCGATATACAGCTGATTAATCCCCAGAAAACGCAGTGTCTGAAGTTCCTCGGTGGTTTTTGATTTGATATTAGTTATCCGAGCATACATCGAAATAGTTTTACAATGCGACAGATATTCTTTAATTTTTTCGGCAATTAGTTTTAGTTGTTCAAAGCTTAACACAAAGGGATCACCACCGACAACGTATACCCTTTCAGCATTCGGCTGCAGGTCTTGCACCTCTTTTAAATCTTCCTCTATTTGCTCGATTGGTTCGATGCGAAATGGAACATCCTTGTACATACTGCAAAATGTACAACTGTCATGTGAACATCCGACTGTTACTTGTAATAGTACGGTTCTTGCCTCACTAGGTGGTCTATAGATCGTACCTGTGTAATGCATTTTAACAAACTCCTTTTAACTCTCTATGGACTTTTGGCCTGAGTGCTTAATTGAAGGATGATCGCCTGGGTGTAAGTCAAATTCTCCATACTTGAGCAGGAACTTGGCCTCTTTGTCATTACCGCTTAGCAAGCTTGGTATTTTAGTGAGACAGAAGCTTGTTCTTGGCAGCTTTAATCATAAGCCCCAGGGAGTTAGCAGGAGGACCCGAGTATTTTTGACCATTGAGGAATAGATTTCCAACTCGAATCTCTGTTAATTTATCTAGTGTTACCTTTAGGGGATTTCTATCCAGCACGACAAAGTCAGCAATCTTCCCAACAGTCAGAGTTCCTCTGGTAGCTTCGTCGAAAGACAGCCGTGCCGGCCAATGTGTATGCATCCGAAGAGCATCCAGCACGGATATCCTCTGCTCGGGGTTTGGATGCTGACAAGCGGCAAAGATGCCATGCATTGGATTAGGCAACGTGCAGGGGGCATCAGAACCACCCGCTATTGTCAGCCCGTGCTCTAACATGCTTTTAAGCGGAATCAGATCCTTGACCCGTGGGCCGAGAATTTCTTCCAGATAGTCTGTAGGCTCCTGCTCCCAGTGAAGAAATGGGGATTGAACAGCAAAGTGCAGCCCAAGTTTGGCTGCTCTCTCCAGCAAAGACGGTGGGATCAGATCTGCATGGATAATAATATGACGGTGGTCACGCCGTGGATAATCCGTCAGAGCCTCTTCATAAGCCACAACGGCTTGTTCGACAGCAGCATCTCCAATAGCATGCATCGAAACCTGAAGATCTTGTCGATTGGCCCTTTTGACGAAGTCGGAGACTGTTTGTTGTGTATAGACTAGTACGCCTTTATTATTGGTATTATTGCTATATGGTTGACTCAAGGCTGCATCCTCTGAACCGAAACAACCGTCTAACGCCGTAGCAAAGCAGCCACCGATGCGCGGCATTTTTCGTTTCTGAACCTTATCAACGTTCATCGTCTGGAAATATATGCGGAAACTCTGAGGCAATCCATAGGCCGCCACCCTCATCATATCTACATCGATATCCCGTGGGAATCCAACCCCTTCAACCGTATGAACTAAACCGATCCCCCTGCGTGCTAAATAATCTGCGCCCTGGATTAGATTTTTCAGGAGCGTCAACGGCGACAACGCTCCCGTTATGTAGTTAACGCCGTCGTAAAAGGCTTGATGGTATAACCACCCTGTTTCTCCGTCAAATCCTGGGCTTTTTTGGACAGCATCAGGAAACTTGGCTAATAACGCTGTGTTTGCCACAGCCGCATGTCCATCGTATTTAACTAGCAAGAGGGGAAAGGTTGTCATCTTATCCAAATCGGCACGTTGCGGAAGCCTCTTCTCCTTTACCGTATGAGCAGAGCATCCAAACCCTAGAATAAGTTTTTCCCGTGGGTTACTTCGGCGGTAACCGTTGATAATCTCTCCCATTTCGCAAAAGTCACGAACAGTACGGACATCCACTGTAGACAGAAATAGAGAGAATGAAGCAAAGTGGAGATGTGAGTCCGCAAAAGCAGGCACAACGCATTTCCCGTTCAGATCTACCCGTTCCTTGATTCCGGCATATTTGTCGGGTAGCTGGTCTCCCATAAAAATAATCTTACCTTGGTCCTCTATCAAGACTTGAAAGATTCTATTCTCGCCCTCACACGATATGAATTCTCCATTTTCATAAACCCTCATAGTGTCACCTACCTATACTTCTCATTTTTCCTCCAGGTAACGATTCAGTAATTCATATGATTCACACCTTTCTGATTCGCCAAAGTTCCAGTTATCCCTCTCATTAATTGCCAATTATTTTAATAATTTCACAAAAATAACCTTCTCCAATCGTTAACTCATATTGGAGAAGGTTCGCTGCTATACACTTACCTATTTTGAAATTTCATTGGCGTTTCTGAGATCCCCACCCTGTAATATATATTTATAACAAAAATTCATATTGCCTTCGGCCATATAGTATTCGCCGTATTTGTACTATATTGCCACTTAAAACATAAAACACAACATAATTATGAACCACCAACATTCGATATTCTTTCGCACGAAGCACGGTATTCTTTGCCAGCGGACAGCGCATTGGCATTTGCTCAAGAGAAGCTATGCTAGCAACAATTTCATCATAAATTTTGAGAGCAGCCTCTGGTGAAAGTTCATTTAGATAATCAGTAATTTCCTTCAGATCGTGCTCAGCTGAGGGAAATATCTTCAGTTTATACTTTTCCATGAACATAAGCCCTTAATTTTTTTGCAACTTCTAAGAAGTCCTTTCCTTCTGCACCGTTTGCAATCTCAACCTCAGCTTCAGCTAACTTAGTGTAGAGTTCAATAATTGCCTGTTGTCGTTCATAGGTTTCTATACTCATTACCACCATGTCGCCTGTGCCGTTCTTGGTTATGAATACTGGCTCGCGTTCTTTATGGCAGAATTCGGAAATCTCGTTAGCATTATTACGTAAATCAGAAATAGGACGAATATTTGGCATCTCTCTCACTCCTATTCTCAATATTTATGCATAAATTATATCATAATTTTGAGACTAAAATCAATTGGTATAGTTCCATAAATTACCTTTTTTAGTGACAGGGGGAGGTGACAGGGGGACGGGGTTACTGACAACTTTTCCGTTGTTGTCAAATAACTCCGTCCCCCTGTCACGTGAAATGATACTCCATTCAAACAGCCCAAATCAACTTCATTTGAGCGCAGATGTCTTTCAGAAAGGAACGTTGGGTACCGTTCTTGAAGCGGACAAGAATTACATTCCCCTCTTCTTTAATGATAACTCCCTCTCCAAAGGCTTTATGTTGAACTACTAACCCTGCAACCAAATCGTTCTGGAGTGTTGGTGCTTCACTCTTGCTAATTCCTTTCAGTCATAAGCTTCTTCAAATAAGCACTTTCTAATATAATAGAGGCATAAATAAAACCTGCATAAAGACATGCGCCATCATATGAGCATAAATTGAATAGGACAATCCATTCTTCCAATACAAATATCCAAGTCCCAATCCTCCAATGCCATTTAACACGAAGGCTCTTATTAAAATCGGCGTAGATAATCCTAAGAGTTGTGCTGTAGCGGGAAGATGCCCTGCAGCAAATAACATTGCGGCAACAAAAATAGCCGTTATATAAATCCAATTGGGAATAGCCGTATGATCCTTTGACCTTGCAAATAACTTCCAAAGTATTAGGACTATTAAGGACATCACAAATAATCTTAGCATTAATTCTTCAATTACGCCCCCATATAATATGCCTGTCATTAAATACAATGGTGAAAATACATAGTCGCTGGTTGGAGTGGGAAGATATTGAGCGAATATGAATTTATCTGATGCCGTTATTATAAATGCTAGCACTAGACCGATCACCGTAGCTAAGATTGCGCTCTGCTTATCAACTTTGAAATTCAACTTTAAGTTTGTTTTCCTGGCAAGCTTTAGTCCAATAAAGGACGATAGAAATGCAAACACGGTAACTTGTGCTGCTGCAATAGCTATTATTGCTGTTATTGAGCCAACTTGAGCAATCATTTCTTGCTTGATGATCTCTGTCACCGTAGAAACTTGGTACATCGCTGTAACGATACCTGCTATAAAGCCTATTATTGTAAATATAAGGGTGATCTGTAGATCCTTATTCTTCATCGCTAGAACCTCCATATTTTTTTGACCCCATCCCATGGTCTCTTCTCTAAGCTTATGCGTAGGATTCTCTAATGAGGAATTTGTTTGTGTTTGTATCCATATCTTAGTCGCCTATGTTCATTACTCTTTAGGGTCTGGGATCAAAATCGTCGTATGGTTTCTTTTGTACCCTTCGGGGGATGGAGGATTTGCTGCATAGTCCTTTACTACGTTTCGTAACCTTTGATACATTTCCTGGAGTTCGTCATCCGTGAGATACATGGGCACTTGCCTATAAACCATGCCATCAGTTTCATAATTAGGGTTCGCTTGTCTAATGTAACGCTCGAAATCCCCGATAAGCGAAATCACAAACTGTGTGAAATAGTGCATATGGCTCGGACTGCTCATCATTTTTGAATACCCTTAGCCCACTTCTCAACCATAGTATAGAATTTATGAGCATCTATTGGTTTAGAAAGGTAATCATCCATTCCCGATTCCAAGCATTTTTCTCGGTCTCCTACTAATGCGTGTGCTGTCATAGCAATAATCGGTGTGTTCATTCCATTTTGGCTTTCTATCTGCCTTATAACTCCCGTGGCTTTGTAACCATCTAAAATAGGCATTTGGACATCCATCAATATTGCATCGAACCGCAGTTTATGGTATGCATCTACAGCGTCTTTTCCGTTCTCAGCTAATATAACCTGCCAGCCTTTTTGGCTTGCTAATTTTTCCATCACCATTCGGCTTATTTCGTCATCTTCGACAATTAGCAGCTTCAGAACATTTTCTTCTACGCTGTCTTCTATAGTTTCTCCGTTTGTTTCGTTCGGGTTATCTTCTTCCTCAGATTTTTCTAAAAAACATGTGAAATAAAAACTACTACCTTCCCCTTCTTTGCTTTCTGCCCATATCTCGCCCTTCATATTCTCTACTAAACCTTTACATATAGATAATCCGAGACCAGTACCTCCATATTGTCTGGTTGTTGAACTATCTGCCTGACTGAAGCTATTGAAGATAGTCACTAAGTTATCAGAACTTAATCCAATGCCAGTATCTTTCACTAACCATTCTATCCTTACTTCATTATTACTTTCCTCGAGCTTCCTTACAATTACGTCAATTCTTCCTTTATGTGTGAATTTAATGGCATTACCAATTAGATTGGATAATACTTGTCTCAACCTGAAAGAATCACCTAAAAGCTGATGCGGTATATTATCATCAATAACTATATTCAAGTTAAATCCCTTATTCAAAATAGATGGCATAAACATAATTTCAATCTCATTAAAAAACTCAAAAAGATTAAACTTGTGTTTTTCAATTTTTAATTTCCCTGATTCTATTTTTGAGTAATCGAGGATATCATTTATCACCTTCAAAAGCGAATCTGATGATGTCTTTGATACTTTGATATAGTCAGTCTGTTCGTTGGTTAATTCTGTCATTAGTAATAGTTGCAGCATTCCCATGACTCCATTCAAAGGTGTCCTGATTTCATGAGACATATTGGCTAAGAACTGGCTTTTTGCCATATTTGCTGCTTCTGCTTGTTCTTTTGCAATGAGTAATTCTTGTTCAGAAAGTTTACGGTCAGTAATGTCCATTGCAGTAGTCATTGCTATTTTTCGTCCGTCAAAATCTTGACCAATAAAAGCTGCTTGAAGTTGCCAAGTCCTCAGTTGACCATCTTTTGTTTTAATTTGATATTCTTCTATTTCATTTTTAGAATTGTCTGGATTATACGCCTTACTAATATCGATTTGTACACTTTCCTTATTTATTCCATAAGCTTTTTCGGTCCAGTCAAAAATTGTAGGTATCTCTTCATGGGTATACCCGGTTATTTCAGTCCATACACGACTAATCTTGATTACTTCGCCATCTTCTGCTCGAAGCATAATAGGAATTGGGGCATTATCTAAGGCATTGCGGAATTGACTTTCACTTTCCTTTAGTATCGCTTCGGCTTTCTGTCGCTCGGCGATCTCTTCTTCAAGGGTTGAATTAATTTCTTCAAGTTGATATGTACGCTCTTCAACCCTTATTTCCAGAACATTGTTGATTCTCTCGATTTCATTTTGAGTTTCTTGACGTTGAGAAATTTCTTCTTCAAGCAATGCATTTAGTTCTTCTAATTTAGAGTTGGCTTCTTCAAGTTCAGAATTTATATCCTTAAGTTGCAGTGTACGCTCTTGAACTCGCGCTTCCAATTCAGCATTTAATGTTGAAATCTTCTCTTCATGTTCACTTATTTTTGATATATCAGTTCCAAATGAAATAATAATTCCCTCATTATGATTTTTACTTTTCAGTAATCCACAATGCCATAGTAATGTAATACACTTCCCATCTTTAGACATTACTTTTAATTGAACAGGTTCATCTCCAGTTGTTTTACTGAGTGAATCCAACAGTTTGTTCTTATCGTTATTATCTGTATTATCAAAAAACAGTTCTCTCCACTTGTAATCTACTACCTCTTCCTCATTATATCCCGTTAAATCACTTGCGAACTTGTTAAAGGATATCAATCTACCATCCGAATTCCATTGACCTATAATAACAGGAGCGTTATCGATAATAGTTTTAGAGATTCCTTGTACCTTATTTAATTTTTTCCGTAGAAACACTATATACAATCTAATTAACAATAAAATAACTAGTACGCTAACTATGATTCCAGCAATGACCTTGCTATACATAGCTTTTTGAGAATTATAATAAAACTTAGAATGGGAAGAAAAGTACTTAATATATAGTATTTCATATTCTCCAGATGCATTAATTTCCTTTAATCGCTTATTAATATACTTGACTAAATCAGGTCTATTTTTCGCGACTCCATAGGGGATATCAAGTTGAAACATCCCATCTTGCTGTAATATAATCTGACCCTCTAAGTTATTTTTCCCAATATAGTATTTAACAACTTCAGTCGCTTCAATTGTAGCTTCAATGCGCTTTTCTTGAAGAGCTTTGAGCATTTCTTCATAAGTGTTAAATATTTCATAGTTAGAAGAATGTAGAACTTCGTTTACAATCACCTCGCTATAATAACTTTTAACAACACCAAGTCTATATTTCCCAAGGTTGTTAAAGTCTAATTTTGCGCTACCAATATGAGTAAAAACTCCGTAATAACGAGTATATGCTGTATCCGTAAACAACATATCTTTTTCTCTTTGTGGTGTTTTCACTAGACCCCCGCAGATATCAAGTTTATTGTTTTTAGTTTGATTATATAATTCATCCCATGTGTAACCCAGTTTAAGATTTAGCTCATAATCATTTGGTTGAAATATTTTTTTTATTAATTCTGTTTCATAACCCTGCGGTTCATTATCTTTAAGATATGAAAACGGGGCATAATTAGCATCCACCCCATAATCAACACTTTTGGGACTGGCATCTACATTACTGCAAATAACCATAAAGTACATAATGAGTACTAATGTTAAGTAAATGATTTTAGACCTTCTCATCTTTTATACCGCCTTCTTTAATACTATATATTATTCTAATTTGAAGATTCATTTACCAATTATTGAGCTTCTTTACTTCAACCTACTCCAGGTTACAACTTTCATTGTTCGACACATATACATCTAATCCTTCATTTTTTTAAGTTCCTCCATCAAACCCACTTACTATACAAAAGGTAGGAACCGTAACTGTCCTGCCCATAACTCCCATAAACCCGGTCATTAATAATGGGATTGTCTCTGCTTCCATGGGAATGTTTAGGGTTTCCAACAAATTCACCTCCCTAGAGTGAAATGGCCTTTTTGATATTATTATCCATAGACTCCTCAATCCTTCTATTGTTCATCGGTGGATTTGTCTATCACGTTGATGTAGATACTGTTGAATATGGACGCCAGAATGAAAGTCGAGCTGTCAAAAAAATGCCCCAGAATATTTCTAGGGCATTTTTTTGTTTCAAATTCATGAAGCATCCCAGCCATGGGGCATGGCGGACGATTTGATATTGAAACAAACTATAGAAGTTACGGAAAGATAGCAGTTGTCTTTTAGCATTATGTACGAGTATTGCTGCTCATTTCTATGCGCGTTATAGTATTCCCTCGCCTTAGACTAATGCTTTGACTCGTTTTTCTAATTATAATAATACTTTATGTCCCCTTGCCGGTTATCCAGGCATCATGCTCATATCCAAGTTCACCCCAGTAACCAATATGATCCTCTTCAATTAACTCAATTCTATTCAGCCATTTGACCGATTTATAGGCATACATCTTTGGAATGATCAATCGAACTGGACCCCCTAGATCGTTTGGTATGGGTTTCCCATCGTGTAACACTGCGACAATGACGTCGTCCATATCCGCCTGCGAAAGGGTTAATGAATCCGTGTACACTCCATCTCCAGAATGGAACTTGACGACTCTCGCCCGTGCCTTCACTTGAGCCCTCTCTAGAAGTTCTTTTAGGGGCAGGCCTTCCCAAGTATTTTTATAAACCGACCATCCTGTAACACAGTGGAAATCACTGACTTGCACTGAGCGCTTTAAAGCGACAAACTGCTCCCAATTCCAAGTCACTGGTTTTTCGACTAAGCCATCAATAGTAAAAGACCAATTTTCGCTGGTAAAAAAGGGAAGTCTAGTCACTGAGTAGCTGCGAAAGGAATCAATCGCTCCGCCGCCAATGGGTGGAGCAGACTCCGGTAATGGTTGGGGTACAGGAAGAAAGTTGTAAGCTGCTTGCTCTTGCCTAGACCCCAGATTGCTAATCCACTTAATCAGTGAAGGTCCCAGGGAAATTGTCAAGCCGGCACCAATGACCGTACGGATAAAGGCTTTACGCGAGTAAAATGGCTGCGCTCTTTCCGGTGTGAATCGAGGACTCTTTGATTCCCTTAAGCGACTCTGCCTAGATATGGAATGATAAATGAACAAGGGAAGTCCAATCCAGGTCAATAGATCATGTACTAGCAGTGAAGCATTAACGATCTCCGGGCCCACAGCCTGGAACTGCCACAAAAAAATCCCTGATATAAACCAACCTAGAAGAATCAAGGGTACCACAATGACATTCACACGTTGCCAATACTTACCTTTGAGAAGCTTCCAGTGTCTTGCTAATAGCCGCAGATAGGAAAATAACGGAACGAAAGAAATCAAACCGATCATAATATGTAGCCATTTGATCCCAACCTTCGCTTCACCAAGCACCTCTCGCCAATAGCTACTGTACATAATGAGGCCAGTTAGTACCAGCAAGGAAACGAGCAAAGCATTCCAGAAATGCAGCGAAGCCAGTCTTTTCCCGAAACTAGTTCCCTCCTGTTTAAGCTCGTTACTCATCTCGGGCCACTCCATTTCTTCCATTACTTACTTCTATTACTTCAATTACTTTTATTACTTTTATTATTTTTTAACCTTTAAGTATTTCATTCGTGGCGAACAGGTCCGCATGGACCTTCTCAGCATTTCTGAAAATTTAAGGAAAGAAATTGCGTTTTGGGAAATCATGTTATTCATTCCTTTATTAATAAAACTATTATTTCTTTATAAATATTATATACTTCTTTTCTGGAAAGTACAGCAAATAGGTTGCACGTGTCTTTCTTGCTGCTGCTCCTGGCAACCAGATTTTGTCCATCGATTGTGACGCTAATTACTCTCAGTGTCCCTAATCGTATATAATATTAAAGGGGGTGAATTAACTTGAGTGATGTCTTAACAAAGGTAACTCTAAAAAAATTGTTGATCGATAGTAACATCAATGATCTTCAGCAGTACTTAGAAGACCTCCATCCAGCTGACATACTGGAAGTCTTGAGAGATAGAGACCTAAATAAGCTTGAGGTTATGGAGAAATTACCGATACGTCTTTTGGCTGATGTTTTTGAGGAAATGGAAGAAGAAGAAAAGGAGAATTTCTTGAATCTGTTCCCAGAACCCCGACAATATAAAATTGTTGATGAAATGACTTCGGATGAAATAGCAGATTTACTTTCCAACTTTGAACCGAAAAGAATCACTAGATTTTTAGCAAATATAGGAAAAGAAGCAGCCGAAGATGTTAAAGAACTTTTAACCTATGAAGACGATACCGCTGGTGGACTGATGGCCTCTGAATTCGTAGCTATCAATGAGACTATGAATGTAAAGGAGACCTTAAAATATCTCCAAAGTGCAGTTCAGGATGTAGAATCCGCTTATTATCTTTATGTATTAGATGAAAATGATATCTTGAAGGGAATAATATCGCTTAGAGACTTAGTAATCTCAACCTTCGACACAAAAATAGGGGAAATAATGAGTGAGAATGTCAAAAGTGTTCCCCTAGAAATGGACCAAGAAGAAGTTGCTGCCTTATTTGAAAAGTATGGTTATCAAGCAATCCCTGTTACCGATGAAAACGGTAAGATGCTGGGGATAATTACTGTCGATGATATTATTGAGGTAGTAAGAGAGGAAGCGACCGAGGATATCTTTCGTCTTGCTGGAGTTAATGAAGGCGAGATAATCGATGGGTCAACCTTTGCTTCAGTAAAGAGCAGATTACCTTGGCTTTCTGTTAATCTAGTGACGGCAATACTTGCTGGAGCTACCGTCGGGATTTTCAGCGACACCATTAATAAAGTCGTTATACTGGCGGCTTTCAATCCAATAATTGCTGGAATGGGAGGGAATGCAGGGACTCAAAGCTTGACCTTAATTGTCAGGGGGATAGCCTTAGGTGAATTTACAAAAGAAAATGCCAAAAGAATATTTAGAAAAGAAGCTTTAGTCGGCTTAATTAATGGATTAGCGATAGGGCTAGTAATCGCAGTCATTGGAATACTGTGGACGAATAAGCCTGTATTTGGTCTAATCGTTGGGGTTTCCATGCTGGGAAACATGTGTGTAGCCACTATTGTAGGTTATCTAGTGCCTGTGACGTTAAAGAAACTCAAGGTGGATCCTGCCTTAGCTTCCGCTGTGTTTGTAACAACCGTCACCGATATGGGTGGATTCTTTTTATTCCTTGGATTAGCGACTTTATTGGTAAACTACTTAATATAAGTAACTCTCAGGTGTAAGACGTACACTGGCACTTTCTGACATTATTTATAAATTTTGCTCAAGAGTTCATAACCATTTTCAGTAAATAGATAATCTATTACCAACGAAAATGCTATACGCCAAACCTCTTCAACATTTTAATTATTTGAACATGCATACCACTCCTGAAGGCATAGCGTATGGCTTTTCAACGACTTCGCCACTTGCCTTAGGGCTTATTCGACGGCTTTTTACCTTTGATTTTTTAAGGATCGCTTCGGTTTTCTGACTGATCGCTTCTGATATAAGGTTCTCCACCTTCACATTGCGCAGTACGAAAAACAAGGAGGGATCATGGTCAAGCCGGGCTCCTACCCCATAAAGAACGGCTGCCACGTGTTTGCACATATTAGCCCCGTCCGGGCAACTACATTGAAGCTTTATTTCCTTGGTGGCCGGAAACAAACCCTTGCCTTTCGCGGTAAAGACTTCGGAGAGTTTTTTAGGAAACTTACCCGCCATGAGTTCTTGCATTGTCTAATGAGGACTTTGTTTGTTATCGCGTAAATTGACCCATTTAAGTTCTTACAATATGGCTAGTTTTCAAGCCGAACTGTATGGTTATTTAGACATGAAAATGCTCCCCTTAGGTAGTAGGTTTTATTATTTAACCTGTCTACATGGGGAGCATATCATTGAGATAATCTCTTTGCTTGTTATTCAGGATCTAATACAACTATATACATTTTCGCTTTTGAAAAGTTTCAAAGGCTTTCTCCCATTCAATAAGAAGATATTTGTGGGTCCCATTAATAACTGCCTTAGGGGTAAGAAAAACAGCAAACAAAGGAAGTACCCGATGTGAGCAATACATATATTTAATATTATTGGTATTGCTTCACTGTTTCTAATAACCTAAATGCCTTATCTAATTTACCTTCAACCTTTACACTACCTGTCATAAAGGCCATTGTAGTATTCAAATCGCCTTTGAGCAATCTTGAGTAATTATTGTCAGAAATTATTAAGGTTATTTCTGGTGTATGGGGATTGTCTTCAAATACTGTAATAGTGCTGTCTTTTATGACCATTTGTATAGGTCCACTTTCCTTTAGATTCACCTGAAATACTAAATCTTTGGACTCCATATGGCCCGGATCCGCGTTCATTTTCTCGCAAAATGCATATATCTCATCTTTTACGCTCAACTTAAAATCCTCCATTTTCTAGTAAACCATTTTTCTGGCATGTGATATTTTCGTCCTTTGCTATTACGTCCTTATCTTGGTGGTCCAATTTCGGGATCTGTGACAACATTCACACAGGCTGGCTTACCGGAAGCCAATGCTCTGTCTATGGCGTTTCCTACTTCGTCAGGGTCCGTCACAAATTCGCCATAGCCACCAAGATCTTCGACGATTTTCTCATAGTGTACCTGTTCTCTTAAATGTACACCTACGAATTTTGATTTTCCACTTGACTTTTTAGCTTCCCCTCGCTTAATCATTCCCCACATACTGTCATTAAGGATTACAGTGGTGATATCAAGACCGTAACGCATACAGGTATCATATTCCATTGCTCCATATCCGAATGCGCCATCGCCGGTGATCATGATTACTTTCTTCTCTGGATGGGCCAGTTTTGCCGCAATAGCATACCCCATGCCAACTCCCAACGGGCCATAACTTGTTCCTGCAATCGAAAGCGCTTGTCCTGGACCATAGGCTGGAATAGCTAAAGTTGCCCAGGTAGCTGTATCTCCTCCATCGATTACCACTATTGTGTTTTCATCAACTCTCTGGGCAATTTGGTTCATCAGGTGTAGCGGATGAATGGGAGTATGTTTAGCATCACACATTTGGACAAAAAAGCCTGCAAACTGTTGTTTTACAGCATTAATATATCCAGTCCATTCTGGGTAACCACCTTGACCAATTCCATCAGTGAGCTGTTTAAGTACCTCTCGGGCATCGCCGTTTAGGCCGATGGTAATATCTAGCTGATTTGTGAGCTCGGCGGCATCAACATCTATACGAATAATTTTCAGATCTTTACGGAAAATTTCACGACTCAAGGTAAAGCCGGGTCTTGTGCCAATTACTATAGCCAGATCGCTTTCGGCCATGGTTGCTTGTAGAATAGGGTGATTATACCCTGGACTTACAAACAGGGGATGGCTGTCAGGGACACATCCCCTGGCGGCATTGCGAGTTGCGAAGGGTATTCCTGATTTTTCTACGAATTCTTTTAGTTGATTGTGAGCCTGTGCAAACCAAACTCCAGAACCTGCAATAATCACGGGTTTTCTTGCCTGCTGAATCAGATCTAGAGCACCTTTAATACTTGCAGGATCTCCCTGAGATTTACTATCTAAGCAGTAGTTTTTCTGAAATTCCACGGTTGAGAGGTCAACTTCTGTTTCCATCAGATCTCTCGGAATTTCTAGATAGACTGGTCCAGGTTTGCCAGTAGTGGCATGCGCAATTGCTCTTCCCACATATTCAGGGATTCGTTCCGGCTCTGTTACTGCTCTGGCATGTTTGGTCATACCTGCTACTATTCCCATTTGATTGAAATCTTGCAGCTCATTACGGTCATTTTCTGTAACTCTGGCCTTCCCTGCCAGATGCATTACGGGAATTGCTCCGACAAATGAGTTTGCCATGCCGGTCACCATATTAGTAAACCCGGGACCTGCTGTTCCTGTACATACTCCTATTTTGCCGGTAGTCAACGCCCACCCTTCAGCGGCAAAGGAAGCAGTCATTTCATGGCGTACGCCGATGAATTTAATACCCAGTTCTTCGCATCTCTCCATAGTTGAATAAATATGTCCACCGGGGATTCCGAAAAGATACTTAACCCCTTCTTTGTTAAATACCTCTGCTACGAGGGCACCTGCTCTACATTTGTTACTCATCATCAGAACCTCCTTATTTTTATTTAAAATAGTAAAAGCTATTATTCTATTACATCTTTACTTCTTGCTGACCAGCCCGATGGGCCAGTTTTTTGGTTTCAGGCAAGAATACAAGGATCAGCATAAGAGATATTAACGGCATAAGCATAGCAATACCTACTGCATGACCAATCGACATGCTCACAGCGAGTAACCCAATCATACTAGGCACAAGAATCTGACCTAATCGTCCAATAATGTTGTTACTCCAAGCCGTTGCATTAGCACGTAGTTCCGTAGGGAATAATTCATTGGTAAGGGTGGAAGCCACTATAAGAAATGAGTTAACAAAACCTGCAGCAATCATCCCGAAAAAAATTACTGCATAGAAATTTTGGACATTGAACTGAACAATCGTTGCAGCGACTCCGACTGTGATAATGACGAGCGCAGCACCCTTTCTACCAAGCTTATCTAACATCCTTCCATTTAAAGTAATAATAATCATCCCCGCTAATGTTTGGGACAATATCGTTATGCTAACCATGCTGGGTGTATAGGAAAGTTCCAACACCAAACGCATAGTTAAGAAATTCAATGAGCCTTTAATCCCAAAATACATGAATAGCCATACTAAAGCCATGATCAAAACATATTTTGTATGAGGCTTTCTCCATACGGCAAAGAAGTCTTCCTTGGGCTGTTTTATTCCCGCTTTTTTCTGTTCCTGAAGCTCCAGGAAAGCATGAGTTTCTGGCAGATTCTTTCTAAAGATCAATGCGGGAATCAGGGGAAGGGCGCCTAGAAGATACAACGCTCTCCAGCTAAAACCTAGCTTAAGGACTAACGGTAGAAGTAAGGCTATAGACAATGCTCCGAAAATTGCTGTCATCTGGTAAATACCACTTACTTTTCCTAGGTTTTCTGAGGAAAATTCTTCCGCTAAAATGGTATACCCAACCGACCAACAACCAATTAGGAATACTCTTGCTAATAACTGTACCGCGACAATTGTATATATATTTGGCGCAACTACTGTCAATAGACTGCAGACGGAAAACATGTAAACACATCCTAGAAAAATCGGACGTCTCCCAACCTTATCCGCCATTCGGACAATAAAAAACGCACATAATGCACCTAACCCGACTAAAGATAAAGCATAACCTACTATTTCGGTTGTCAGCTGAAATTCTTGTGTAATATATGGTAAAACAAAGTTAAGTGCTGCGTCATCGAATCCTTCGAAGAATATTCCAAGAATCAAGATCGGCCACATTTTTTTCTGCCTGTTCGTCATTATAAACTTTTCCTTAGGAGCAGCCAAAGTTTCTTTGGTGTCCATAACTATCACTCCCCTTATGCATCACAAGGTTTGTATTTATTCCAAAGCTTAAGT
The DNA here is from genome assembly GCA_927405585.1 of uncultured Desulfosporosinus sp. Classification (GTDB taxonomy): domain Bacteria; phylum Bacillota; class Desulfitobacteriia; order Desulfitobacteriales; family Desulfitobacteriaceae; genus Desulfosporosinus. The sequence goes on along the minus strand of CAKMJS010000178.1, from coordinate 5,943 downwards.
TGTTCAAGTAGAACTGTCTGCCTTTTCCGTGTCACTTCTTCTCCTTTTCCTTGATCGTACTTATAAAATCCTTCACCAGTTTTGATACCTAATTTTCCTTCCCTTACTTTATCTGTAACTATTTTAGGTGTAGTAGTATCGTTGCAGAGATCCGGGAAAATTATGTTATTCACAAAAGCAACTGTATCAAGTCCTACAAAATCCATAGTATTGAACATCCCTTGCCAAGCTGACTTGAAGCCAACAGCCGCCATGCTGGTTTTGTCCAAGTCTTCCGCAGATACTACGCCTTGATCCAGAAGATACAGGGCCTCTCTGGTCATAGCTAGTTGCATACGGTTCACTAGGAATCCTTTGATAAATCCATTGACAACTATTGGGGTCTTGCCGCACAGTTCCAATTCTTTTTTTAGCCATTCAACTGCTTCTGTATCTGTTTTATCATTCCTAACAAGTTCAACAAGAGGAATGATATGGGGGGGATTGAAAAAATGAGCTACAAAGAACTTTCCTGGCCGAAAATCCGGAAACATCTCTGGAAGGGGCAATGAAGACGTATTACTCACTATAATGGCATCCTTATCACATAGCTTGTTTAAATCTTCATAAAGTTGTTTTTTAATATCCATTCTTTCGGGTACAACCTCGATAACTAATTTAGCGTTCTTTACAGCTTGTTCCAAGGTCGTAGTAATTTCGAAACTAGACATATATTGACTAGCTTCCTTCTCGATAATGTCCATCGACCTCATGGTTTGAAGACTGTCATAAATGCTTTCTTTGCCAGCCTCCAAAGCTTTCTGCACAAGATCCGTAAGTACCACTTCATGGCCGCCCATTAACCATATTTGAGCAATCCCTGGTCCCATAACCCCTGCTCCAATCACAGCAACTTTCATATTCTTTTCCCCTTTCTCTAACTCTCATGTGTAACACATCACCCAGAACTAACCATGTAAGAGATTCGTTAAAATTAGTCCTTCTTACCAGTTTCTTACATCTAGGTGTTGATACTTAGGAATAGACGAGTTGGCATCTGCAACGCATCTTTTCTGAACGGCGGTGCAAGCTGGGTGCCATCACAGACAATTTCTAGAACAAATGGTTTAGGTAAAACACCTTCGGCTAATAGTGTCTCGCAAATAGCTTCACTGGGTGTCATTCTGACCTTTGCCACTTCTTTAGTTCCTCCTTCTTCAACTTTATAATTAATCACTATAGTCTGAATTGTGTAAATATTGCCCTAGTGCTATCATATATTTCAAGAATATCTTTGTACAATTGATTCTGTGTATCCATCTAGATAAGCGTTGGCTGTTGCTGTATAATTAAATATGTCTATGAAGGTGCAAGGAGGATCATCTACATGCGCTTGGAACAATTGTACTATCTGTGCGAAATTGCCAAGAACAGATCAATCTCCTATACTGCCGAGCTCGTCCATGTTAGTCAACCTGCCCTAAGTAGCGCCATTCATAAACTTGAAGCAGAGCTTGGAACTAAATTACTTAATCGTTTACGACAAGGGGTCTATCTGACAGAGGAAGGACAAATAGTTGTAAAGACCGCAACTGAAATATTAGCCAGTATCAAACAATTGGAGCAAGATCTAGCTTTATCCAAAGATACAAATCACAACCAAAGGGGAACTCTGACTCTTTATACAACTCAACAGTTAGGTAATACGATATTATCCGAGGTACTAACCAGTTTTCATGAAAAGTATCCTCAGATTTCCTTAAATTTAAAAGAAACTAACTCCTTGCAAGTCATTTCCAACTTTCAAGCTGATAATTGCTGTCTTAGTTTTATAGCAATATCAGACGATATTTTAAAGAAATATTCCAAAGTGCACGAAAAGGGAAATAACTTCATTTTCGAAAAACTTCGTGAAGGGAATTTATACGCTGTGGTAGGCAAAGAACATCCCTTGATTAAACATAAGCATGTCTCTTTAGAAGAAATCATTAAGTATCCCATAATTATTGTTGAGAACGGATGTCTCCCCTACGTTGAAATGCTTAAAAAATATGGAGACCCCAATATTCTTGTTCAATCGGATATTTTCGCTTCTTCCTCGGACTTTATTACTAAAGGATTTGGTGTCGCTCTGGCCTCCTCTTTTTTTACTATTTCTAATACTCATTTTGTTTTCATTCCAATTAGCAATAACATAAAGGTATCTCTCGGCCTAGTTTGGCGAGAAAACTACGATCTAGATATCACTCAACAGCAATTTATTAAATTCTGTGTCGAAGCTTTTAAAAAGAAATGAGCCTCCATAAGAACTCAATCAATAGAGCCACTCATGGTGCTTTACGCAACTATCATTATCGGGCTTAAAAGGTATATTACTCCCCTATCTCCTCCACCCTCATCCCACTCCGAATTTTTTTCATTTGGCAGCGAGCTTTTAAGTGTTACAACTAGTCCATTATTACTTCACAGGTGAAATACCTAAAGACACTCCAGCCGGTCAAACATTGGCTTAGAGTGTCTCTTTTGTTCAGTCGATTATTTCTCTTCTTGGTGAATAAGTCGATAGGTTGTTGTCAGGCACGGATGTCAAGAGAGATGCAATTGAAGCCCATTTCTCAACGACTGCATAAAACTCATTTGCATTTATTGGTCTTGATATGAAATCATCCATTCCTGAATCGAAGCATTTTCCTTTAGGAATTGCCGACCAGACTTCATCAGTACTGGCACTGGGATGGTAAATACGGTTGCAACAGCTTCATCTGCGCAGCGCTGCGTTGTGGCAATTGATAAGCAGCTATCCTGCCTTCCAAGACTTGCTGAACTTTGTAGGCAAGATTATTATTTTCGGGATTACCCGCTTGTGAAATCCCCCCTTTATTGAAAATTTTGGTCAGATAATGATCCCGCCGGTACGTAGCCATGGAGCCTATGCCGAGAAAGCTCCCCTCGTCCTGTCCCGCGGCAATAAGCCCCGGCAGTTCAGGATCGAATGTCATCTCCACCCTCTGGAGCATCCGTTTGGTATAGCGCATCATCTCTTCATCGAGGATCGCCTTGTGGAAACTTCCGCAGGAAAAGCCAGCCATAATGCCCGGATAACACCATACCTCATCTACCTCTGTCAAGCTAAATGGAAGCATCGTTGTCAGCAGAGCTTCCATACCTGCCTGATAATCAACAGCAGTTCCGTCACCGTAGCTACCGCAGATCACGCAGGGTAAGCTTAGGTATTTGGACAGCTCGTAAAAGATAACTTGTGTAAAAACAGCTTCAGATGTTCCATACGCCGGCTGCAAAGTCGAAATATCGCTCATGGTAGAAAACTCACATAAAGAAGTGGCATGCCCCGGGGATTTAAGCTGAATATAAGCCAACCCCGCCAAGGACATGGCGAAATCGTGGATGACAATCCCCATGATACTTTCTGGCCCAGTCATAAATGTCAAAGTACAAGGAAAAATGGATATGGCCTGTTGTTCATCAATGGCGGCATTGAGGTTATCAAGGCTTTCCTGGTCATAAGCCAAGGGAGGATTCGGACAGATTCCTTGGGTCATAACAGGTCTATCCCAGACATCATAAAATTCACGAACCAACCGGAATGCCTGCCGCGCGCTACCATAGACATCGCCATTCCGGGAGTTGCTACTGGTGGCTCGCAAACCGATGCTGGGGTATTTATCTGAATATTTTAAAAGCATGGCCATCTGAGAAACAAATTGGTCCGGGGCATCATTGCCAGCAGGGTCAGCACAGCCGGGATTGGCACACTCGTATAAGGAAGATGTCTCAGTGATCTGGTACATTTTTATAGCATCCGCGATATTGCAACGGCGGATAGCTCCAGTATCGTCGTCAAGGATGAACGGTGCGTTACTAAAAGGCGTGGCAGCGACAACTCTCTTTACAGCGGGAACGCTATAGTCCTGCTTCGGAGTAGACTCAAGGGCTTCTTCCATCAAGTGGCGGGGAATAAATACCTTATCGCCCTCAACCCGCGCACCCCGCCTTTTAAAAAGTTCCCTCACGCCTTCACTTGCAAAACGAACACCAACGTTTTCGACAATCTCTAAGGCCTGCATATAAGCGTTTTGAATGGTGACATCATCGACAAATTTACGCATAGGTTCAACCTCACTTTCTGCATCTTATTTACTATTTTCTATAGAATCCCAAAAAAATTCCCACACCACAACTATCTTTTCTTTATATGCTTTTGGTTGCGAGTAATGAAATTCACTAAACATTCCCTGAATTAGGCTTAAGAAAACAACGATAGATTTATTTGCATCATGGCTTTTTAATTCATTTGAGTGGATTCCCTCCAGGATTACAGGCATAAGTAATAGATCAATAAATAGTTTTTGATAATCGATCAGATCACTATGGATTTTTTCTCTGAGAAAACTTGGGGGGAACAGAGCACTTCTCTTCCAAAAATTCAATTCTTCACTATGTTCGTATCCCCGATTAGAATAATCACTATAGAGACAAAACAACCGTTCTTTTGCGGAGCCAAGTTCATTGATTTGTTGATGAAGCACCTTAATGTTCGCTAATTTTTTATTCCTCATATCATTAAATAATTCAATAAATAGTTGCTCTTTGCTTTCAAAGTGATAATAGAGAGATGCAGTTTTAATATTTACTGCTTTCGCAATGTCAACTAACCTTGCGCCCTCATAACCATCTTTGACAAATAATGATAATGCGGCTTTCTTTATTCTCTCCCTTGTCAAATACATCACCTACCTTAATTTAGTTAGGTTTATTGTAATAACCAGTTTTGATATAGTCAACTAAATTATTAGCCCGGCGGTAAGCAGAAAAATAACCTTCTCCAATCGTTAACTCATATTGGAGAAGGTTCGCTACTATACACTTACCTATTATGAAATTTCATTGGCGTTTCTGAGTTCCCCACCCTGTAATATATATTTATAACAAAAATTCATATTGCCTTCGGCCATATAGTATTCGCCGTATTTGTACTATGTTCGATTATCTTGTCAATGATATGTGGAAGGAAAATTTAAGCAGCCGTTTTCTAAACCTAGAATTAAGGAAATCCTTCCTCGAAAAGGAGTATATCCCTAGTGCCAACCATATTAGTCCAAAGCTTAGTAAATCGACCCGAGTAAAAGCTTCTTTAAACACGAAAATACCCAGCAATAGAGCTAAGCAAGGGGATATATATTGGATAAATCCCAAGGTTGATAAGGGCACACATTTAGCACCTTGGGCAAACAATAATAGAGGTATGGCGGTTATAACTCCCGAAAGAACCACTAATATTAGGACATCCAAAGGCAAAGCAATTAACGAACTCGTTCCTTCCACTTGTTTATAAACTAGGTACCCTAACGCTACAGGGGCAATCATCATGGTTTCCACTGTTAAACCAACAATAGCTGTCAGATTAGAAAGTTTCTTAACCAACCCATATAAGCCGAACGAAATTGCAATTAACAGGGCCACCCAAGGAACCTTTCCATATTGAATCGTGATGATCATTACGCCTAATAATGCTAATAACAACGAGAAGATTTGCCATCGATCAATTCGTTCTTTTAAGACAATGACACCTAAAAAGACAGTCAATAATGGATTAATAAAGTAACCTAAACTTGTTTCTATAACATGATTACCGTTAACCGCCCAAATATAAATGAACCAATTAGTAGTGATTAATAACGACCCCAAAAATACCCCTAATGCGCTTTTTGAATTTGAAAAGACGCTTTTCAATTCTCTTAACCCGCCAACGATTAATAGGATCATCAATAGAAATACGAAAGACCACACTATTCGAGAAGCCAGTATTTCATCTGCATTAATTTGCTTCAGGGCTTTCCAAAATAATGGAAGAATTCCCCACAATGTATAGGCCAAAATAGCATAGATAATTCCTTTACGCTCAGATCTTCCACTTAAAGTCCTCATAAGTCTAATCAAAAAGAA
>CAKMJS010000177.1 GCA_927405585.1 uncultured Desulfosporosinus sp. | reverse complement strand
TACAGGAGCATTCGGAGTGACATGAGTCACTGGTGCTACTGGTGAAGTCGGGGTGGCAGGAGTCACTGGAGCCACAGGAGAAGTCGGGGTGACAGGAGTCACTGGAGCCACAGGAGAAGTCGGGGTGACAGGAGTCACTGGAGCCACAGGAGAAGTCGGGGCGACAGGAGCAACGGGAGCCACAGGAGAAGTCGGGGCGACAGGAGCAACGGGAGCCACAGGAGAAGTTGGAGCAACAGGAGCCACAGGAGAAGCTGGTTCAACAGGAGCTCAGGGGTTATCTGAATATGCGTATGTTTATAATCTGCCGGCTCAAGGTGTTGCAATAGAAGCAGATGTAATTTTTAGTAACAACGGTGTCATTGTAGGTGCGATTGCTCATACACCGGCCACATCTACAATTACAATTGGTACTGCAGGAGACTATTCTGTTTTGTTTAATGTTGCTGGTGTAGAAGCAAACCAGTTTGCTGTTTTCCAAAATGGGACTCCCGTTGACGGCGCAATTTACGGGTCCGGTGCCGGAACTCAGCCAAATCCAGGTATGGTAATTGTTACTGCGGCGGCAGGTGATGTTTTAACTTTGAGAAATCATACAAGTGCTGCGGCAATTACCTTACAAACGCTAGCAGGCGGAACCCAAACTAACGCTAATGCATCGATATTGATTCAAAAGATAAGTTAAACTTTGCTTGTAAATTTCTCTGCAGAGAAGATGTCCAGAATATAATATCAATACGCATATTGAATAGATCAAATAGAACTACACTATAGAACAGGATATGTAGCAGAATTTATCCTTCAAAACCCCACTAAAGAGATTGAGCTGTCTCAATAGTAAAGCATTGAGACAGCTTAATTTTATCTGTCCGATTTCAAGTCCTAAGTCATACATTATTATTCACTAAGGCTTTGAACATAGGCGAAACAATTTAAAATGAAATCTATGTAACGAAAAGAGGACAAGAACAATATAATGAATAAAGCCATAAATTATAAATCTGCTTAATGTACTTTTTTACTTTACGGTAGGTACTCAAATGAGGAAATTTTTAAGAATGGAAAAACAGGGGGGGCGTAGGGGGATGACTGAATTAACAACAGGGTTAATTGAAAATACACCGGTCTCTGGGGTAAGACCAAGTTCAACGCTTACTGTCAGAATCACTAATGATGATACAGTTACTGCTTCTGTTGAAATTATGGGTTTTTTTGTGACTGGAACTACAAAGACGTTATACGTTCTAGAAAATTTCAGCATGAATGTAGGAGAAGTAGCGACAAGAATGTATTTCACACATTTTGATGCTTTTGAATTCCAGTTTATTGTTAGTTCAGACGCTGTGGAAATTTCCGTTTGGGGAAAAGATGTTGCAGGGAATCTGGTCGCAGCCCATCGCTTAGTACCTGCAGAACTTGATCTAATAGGGTCTAATGGAGTCACAGGAGAAGTCGGAGCGACAGGGGCAACAGGGGCTACGGGAGGAGTCGGAGCGACAGGAACAACAGGAGCTACAGGAGAAGTCGGAGCAACAGGGGCCACAGGAGAAGTCGGAGCGACAGGAGGAGTGGGAGCGACAGGAGAAGCCGGAACGACAGGAGCAACAGGTGCTGGCGAAACGGGAGCCACAGGGGCCACAGGAGAAGCCGGAACGACAGGAGAAGCCGGAACGACAGGAGAAGCCGGAGCGACAGGAGCAACAGGCGCTGGCGAAACGGGAGCCACAGGGGCTACGGGAGGAGTCGGAGCGACGGGAGCAACTGGAGTGACAGGAGAAGCCGGAGCGACAGGAGCAACTGGGGCGGGCGAAACGGGAGCAACTGGAGCTACAGGAGAAGCCGGAGCGATAGGAGCAACTGGGGCAACAGGAGAAGTCGGAGCAACAGGAGTCACTGGGGCTACGGGAGAAGCCGGAGCGACGGGAGCTACAGGAGCTACAGGAGCTACAGGAGCTACAGGAGCTACAGGAGCTACAGGAGCTACAGGAGCTACAGGAGCTACAGGAGCTACAGGAGCAACTGGTGCTGGTGAAACGGGAGCCACAGGAGCCACAGGAGCCACAGGTACCTTTCAATCCGCGGCAACAATAGAAAATGTCGGGCCTGAAGTTAGTTCTCAATTCAACGAGTTAAGGACTGCGGAAAAAACACCTATTATCGAGTTGGTTTCAGTATATGGACTATCCGACCTTAGAGACGTTGTTACTACAACAGGTGCGGGGACCGTTGGAAATAATAATACAGAATTTGTATTAAGTACCACTGCAAGCGGTGTAGATAGTGCAATCTTGGAGACTGCGGAAAGAGGAAGATACGAACCAGGGTTTGCGGGAGAAGCTGGAATTGGGATACGTCTTCCGGTGGCTCCCACAGGTTTGCAAGTAGTAAGATGGGGCGTTTTCGATGACCAAAATGGTTTGTTCTTTGGTCAAGATGTCGCGAACGGTATTTTCGTAGCAATTAGGAGGTCAGGCGTCGACACAATAATATCCCAGGCTGCGTGGAACGTAGATCGCTTAGATGGTACAGGACCTAGTGGAGCAACATTGGATCTTTCAAAAGGTAATATATTCCAAATTGTGTTTACTTGGTATGGATATGGTGTCATAGAATTTAGGGTAGTCTTACCAGACCCCACGACGTTAGCCCAACAGGTTATTACTGTCAATCGCTATTCACCCACGGGTCAAACGAGTCTGGCTGACCCCAATCAGCCTGTGCGGGCAGAAGTATCCAACAACGGGACGGCTACTGCAATCAATTTATTTGTTGGAGGAAGACAGTATAGTATTATCGGAAACTTTGACCCAGTATTCCGTATAACGTCAGAAAGAAGACAGGTTACTGCCACTGCAACGTTGACTCCCATCATTGCCTTCCAACGAAAAGCTGTCTTCCCTGCAGGGTCAGGAAGAGCTAACTCCGTCAGCGTTAAGCTAGAGGGGATTGACATTGTAACTGCAGACGATATTGTTTATCAAGTAATATTGGATGGCACCATAAATGGAGCCTTTGTTAACTATCCCACCGCGACGACAAATATCCCACTGAGTGAGACTGCCTTAATGGTTAACAGCACTTTAACCACCATAACGGGTGGGCAAGTAATATTACAAGGGTTAGCAGCAGGGGCTTCAGGAAATACACGTGTTTTAGCATCGGAATCTTTACTGGACTTTGAATTACCAGATGATAGCACGGTTACTCTCGCCGTTGCGAATTTGGCAGGGGGTAGTAATTTGGTTACAGCTACCTTCCAGGTAACTGAAGAGTGGTAAGAGGATAGGAAATATAGGGAGAAAGAGAAATTCTGCTTTCTCCCTTTGATCAGAAAAGGAGGGATTGTCGTGTCCAGTATTATTATTTCTAATATCGGCCCAGCTGTTGACTCGCAATTTAATGAACTAAGAGTTGCCAGAAAGTTTCCAATCGTTGAATTAACGTCGGTGTATGGAATATCTGATTTAAGAGATGTTGTTATTACAACAGGCGGAGGAACAGTCACCAATGACGCAACTGAATATCGTGTTAGTACGACAGCAAGTGGAGTCGATTCAGCCATTTTAGAAAGTGCTTTAAGAGGCAGATATGAGCCTGGGTTTGCAGGGGAAGCCGGAATCGGTGTTCGTATCCCTACTGCGCCAACGGGCACTCAAATTGCTCGTTGGGGTATGTTCGATGATGAAAATGGGGCTTTCTTCGGCTCAACCAGCACAAATATTTTTGTGGCCATCCGAAGGGGAGGCGTCGATACTGTCATTAATCAATCCGCTTGGAATGTAGACCCTCTAGATGGCACAGGTCCCAGTGGAGCAACCCTTAGCCTTGCCGAGGGAAATATTTATCAAGTTGTCTTTACTTGGTATGGGTATGGTGTTATAGAGTTCAGGGTAGTATTGCCTGATCCTACAACCTTAGCCCAAGAAGTAATTACCGTTCATCGCTTTTCACCGACAGGTGAAACAAGTATTGTTGATCCCAATCAACCGCTCCGAGCAGAAGTCGATAACGCCGGAACAGCTACTAGCTTTGATTTATTCGTAGGCGGTAGACAATATAATATCATAGGGAAATATAATCCTACCATTAGAGATACTTCCGAAAGAAGAACGATTGCCAATGTCACGACGACATTAACCCCTGTGATCTCATTTACGAGAAAAGCAGAATTTCCAGCAGGTTCAGGAAGACCCAACTCCGTTGAAGTTAGTTTGGAGGAAATTGACATCATTGGGTCGGCAGATTTAGCTTATCAAGTGCTTTTAGGCGGGACTCTCGATGGCGCATTTGTTAATTATCCGACAGCTACTACCATCATCCCTAATGATGAAACGGCTCTCTTGGTCAACACAACTTCCACAACAATTACCGGGGGACAAGTGGTGTTTCAAGGATTAACATCCGGCGGTGGTGGTGGGACCAGAGTAATAGCGACTTCTGAACTATTAGATTTTGTCCTTCCCGTTAATGAGGTTGTCACACTAGCAGTAGTTAGAATCGCAGGTTCAGCTACCAATACAGTGACCGCAGCCTTCAGTGTTACGGAGAGCTGGTAAGTTAACTCGACTAGCAAAAGCTGGTAGCAAGACTTCTGGAGGACGCTATCCTCAATGAAACAAAAAGTCTAAGACTTCCACCGCTTGGTCGGTGGGAGACTTAGACTAAGATAATTAATAGTACATTTAAGCCACTTCAGATTTTGTCTCAAGCCTCGTGTACTGACTTATTCTCCAGATGGTTATTATATATACTAGCAGGGAAACAAAGGGAGTATGTAGAAAACAATACTACCTAGTAAGTGTATCGGTATACAGAAGAACGAACAATTCAAAGGGGAGTGTGGAATAGTTGGATAATATAGACGTTAGATGGAAACAAAGATTCCAAAATTTTGATCGGGCGTTTGTACTTTTACGTTCTGCTTTTGAGGAAAAAAATATTACCGATTTTTCTGCACTTGAACAAGAGGGGATTATTCAGCGATTTGAATATACTTATGAACTGGCATGGAAGACCATGAAAGATTATTTGCAAGATAATGGGAATGTTATATTGCCAGAGATTACGGCTCGAAGTGTAATTAAGGAAGCCTATGTTGCAAAAATGATAGACGATGGTCAGGTATGGATTGATATGATGTTACATCGTAATATTTTAGCTCACTGTTATGATTTTTCAAGATTTCAAGAAGTATTAAAAGCAATCGATCAACGTTACTTAACAGCTCTTTCTGCCTTGCATGAATGGTTGTTGGAAAGGGTGCTTTAATGGGTAATATCGGGCTAGACGATCGAATTATTGAGATTTTAAATCACGTATTCTGTCGGTATCAAAACATCGACAGCGTAGTTCTTTTTGGATCTCGTGCTAAAGGAATAGCTAGACATAATTCTGATATAGATCTTGCGATATTTGGGGTTGATAATGATTTAAGTATAGAAGCAATAGCGATGGAACTGGATCTATTACCAATACCGTACAAATTTGACGTTAAGTCATTCAACTCTATTCGCAATTCAGCCCTAAGTGAACATATTAATAGAGTTGGGATAACGATTTATGAAAAAATCTAGGTAAGTTTGATCCATAAAAAGGGTTTGCGACGAAACTTTCGTCACAAACCCTTTCTTAACAAACTGTTACGTAAGACTCAGCAAGAAAGCCTCTACCTGATCCGCGGTTCGCCGCCATGACCAAGCTTGAGCAAAATGGTGGCCTGAGGTAGCTAGACGTTGACGTTCAGCGTCCTGAGTCAGTAGGTTATAGATTGCAGAGCTAAGCTGGTCAAGGTCACTGGGGGGAACTAACAAACAGTTTTCACCATTCTTTACGTAATCACGATTTCCGCCACAATCTGTGGTCACAACGGCAGTACCACAAGCCATCGCTTCAAGGGGCGGTAGTCCAAAGGCTTCAAAGTAAGAGGTATAAACAAAAAGGTCTGCCTCTGCATAGAGTTGAGCCAGTTCCTGATCCGTAGTGGAGGTCCTAACCTGACATGGGACAGGACTCGTAAACAAAGTGCCCTCGGGAAGGGTGACCGTTAAGTCGAAATTAAGTTGAGACTTTAAACGAGTGACAGCTTTTATAAAGTCCGGACCGCCTTTCCAGGTGTACCCGGAAACAGGGTCTCGCATGATGTAAAAAACTGTCTTGCAACCAGTCTGCTGAGAGCGTTTAGGATAGGGATGAAATGTTGAAGTATCGACTCCGCCGCAAATGACCGTGCTGTTTAGACCTGTTTCTTGGTGTATCAGTTGACGGTGCCACTCCGAGATTGACAAGATAGGGGCACCTAACAAGTAGGTCTGTTTAGCAGCGACCGAATCAGGAACCCATAGGGGTTCATAGCCAAGACTAAGCCGGACTACCCGGCCTTTTTGAGATTCCCAAGCGGGCTTGACCGTTAAATAGAAGTTAGGAAGTAAAAAATCAGCTGAAGGAATAGAGGCAGGCGTTAAATCCTTTACCCGTCTAAGTTTGGCTCGTAAGGGCCAGACTTGTAGTCCTTTTTCGGGCATGACTACCTCTACATCATGCCCTTTATCGATTAGGGCATTCGCTAAGTGGTAAATAAAACGGGCCCCCCCGCCCATTTCTAAACTAAGAACAGGAAACACAATCTTCAATGGTTTGTCCTCCCTTTACTTTACGTACTACATTGTATGCATTCAAGGTGGCGATTTGTGTGTCAGCTGGTACATTAAGGGAAATTTTGAATACCATAATAGAGAAACAGTAGTCATAGAAAGGATGATTAGCTAGTGACAGTTAATGTCGTAAATCATAAAGAATTCCTCGTAACAATTAATGAACTCCTGGCAGATTCCCGGACGGTCTTAGATATAGGGTGCGGAGTGGGTGAGACACTCAAAGAATTTCCTTGTCCCATAAAAATTGGAGTTGATGCTCATCGGCCATACTTAGAGCATACTAAGTATGGCGAAGGGTATATCAGACTACATTTCAGGGCAGAGCGATTGAACAAACTATTTCTGCCTAAGTCAATAGATAGCGTAACCTTGATTGATGTCATTGAGCATTTTGAAAAAGCAGTGGCTTGGGATGTCCTGCGCCAAGCGGAAGAGATTGCCACTAAAACGGTTATTGTTTTCACTCCGAAAGGTTTCTTTGAACAGCTTGAGGTTGATCATTACGATTTAGGAGGAGAAACCTTCCAACGGCATCGATCAGGATGGGAAGTTGAGGATTTTCAGAAGCGTGGTTACAATGTTGTTGTTTTCAGTAAGTTCCATGATCAACAAAATTTAGCGTTCTTGGAAGTCTATGGTGAACACGCCGAACCGATCGATGCCCTCTTAGCTTGGAAGGCATGCTAAAACTTGAGGTTCGAGGTTCGATGCACGAAGTTCGAGAAGGTATATGGAGAAGGAGGCAATCTATCGAGGCAGAGGTAGAGGCAGAGGTAGAGGTGATCATTGGGTTTTTGGGGAGAGGTCAATAGCGTATTATTTTGAAAGAGGGTGAGAGGGCGAGCACTTTGAGCATTGTAGCATTGAATAGTCACATTCTAATTGCGAGCTAACTGTAAAAGGAAGGCTTCCAACTTATCGGCTGAATGTCGCCAAGTCCAGGCTTGGGCAAAGTTACGGCCGGCTTGGGCGAGTTGGTCCCGAACAGTAACCTGAGCTAATAAATGGGCTAATACCTTAGTAAGTTGTTGAGTATCGCTGGGGGGAACAAGTAAACAGTTCTCCCCATTTTTAGCATAATCCCGGTTACCGCCATTGTCGGTGGTTACGACTGCAGTACCACAAGCCATCGCTTCTAAAGGGGGCATAGAAAAGGATTCGAAGTAGGAAGTTGACACGAAAATATCTGCTTGGGCATAGAAGTGAGCCATCTCAATGTCCGAGCGGGCTTTCACGATCTCATAGGGAAGGGGAGCGGGATAATTTGCCCCCTCAGGAGCGACAACTTGGATATCAAAAGCAGGAACCAACTTGTCTAACTTCTGACAGGCTCCCCAAAAGTCCTCACTCCCTTTCCAAGTGTAGCCGTGTTCTTTGGAACGAAGGATGTAAGCGATTAAAAGGCGTCCAGTCGAGAGAGATTTTTTGGGGTAGGGACAAAAAATCTTGGAGTCTACACCTCCGGGAATGACGGTACTATTGCGCCCGGTTCCTTGTAGAATCAATTGCCGATGCCATTCAGATATGGAAATAATAGGAATATTTATTAGGTAAGAAGCTAAGGCTTTTTCTTTTTCTTTTTCTTTCACCCATAAAGGTTCATATCCGAGGCTAAGTCGAACGACGCGGCCTTTTTTTGATTCCCAAGCAGGAAAAACAGTGGGATAGAAATTGGGAAGTATGAAATCCCCAGGCGGTATTGTAGCAGGGGTAAGTTCTTTAACTCGAGTAATTTGGGCTTTTAATGGCCAAGCAAGAGCTGCATTTGCTGGGAGTACAATTTGCACGCTGTGTCCTTTATCCACCATTTCATTGGCTAACTGATAAATAAAACGGGTTCCCCCTGTTTCCAAACTTAAGACTGGAATAACTAGTTTCATATTTTAGTCCTCCAAATTACAGGTGTCTTTCTCGTCATCTTGCTAACGTATCAGAGATACTAGGTAGTTATAGTGTATGTTACGCCCAACGACAAAGTGGCAATCTCTAGAAATATATCAATGTGGTGGTGTCAATAATAAGTGGACTGCCATACCATATAGTAATTAGATTGAGGAATGAGGGAGGATTCATGATGGATAAGCTTGATGGCCAGAGTAAAAAAAAACTATTAAGCCTCCCACAGGTTGTTGGGGTAGGGTATGGTTTCAAAATAGTTAAGGGTGTAAAAACCGATCAGGAAGCTATCGTTGTCTTAGTAACAATAAAACTTCCTCCTGAACAGCTAGCCGACCATGAACTCATACCCAAGAATGTAAATAATCTGATTACGGATGTCAAAGAAGTGGGAGAACTCCAAGCCTTCAAAGTAGAAACACTAGAACCGCTCCAAAGTCGCACGGAAAAGGTGAGACCGGCGCCTCCAGGCGTGAGCATTGGTCATTATTTAATTACGGCTGGGACATTCGGAGCAGTAGTTTATGATAACTCTACCTCGCAACCGATGATCCTTTCAAATAATCATGTCCTAGCGAATACTACGAATGGCAACGATCAACGAGCCAGTATCAATGATCGTATCTACCAACCTGGGCCCATTGATTTTGTCCACGTTGATCTTGGCTACGCAGCTCGACAGTATATTATTGCTTGCTTAAAGAGATTTGTTAATCTAGTCGATTACCCGGAAATTAATGTCGTAGACTGTGCCATTGGAGAACCGCTGGAAAATAGCATGATCGTTCCAGAAATTCTCGAGATCGGTCTGGTACAAGGAGTCACCACTCCAGCTTTAAATATGGTAGTCAAAAAATCGGGACGTACGACGGGTTTAACCTTTGGTGAGATTATTGCTCTTGATGCTTTGGTCGATGTGAATTACGGAGCGGGACGAATTCTGCGTTTTGATCACCAAATTATTACCACTGATATGTCCGCTGGGGGAGATAGCGGTTCCCTCCTGTTAGATGTCAATAACTTGGCGGTTGGATTACTGTTCGCGGGCTCAGATGCAATAACGGTACACAATCCAATTCAGGATGTTTTGGATTTATTGAGTGTAAATTTCGGTTGATGACCGTCATGGAATTGCATTTTGAGATAGTAGACAAATCAAAGGGGAGGCCTTAAAAATGTTATACGTTACGACAGGTATCTTGGATAATACAGTTGTTGCAGGCGTGAGGCCGACGTCCACAGTAAACTTAAGAATCACCAATAACGGCCTAATTAATGATACGGTGCAAATCATAGGCTTTTATATTGATGGGGATACGAAGGTGCAGTATGTCAGTGAGATTATTACTCTAGTACCGGAGGGTGCTCTGAATAGAAATTACTATGCCAATTTTGATGCTTTCGAATTTCAGTTTATGACCATTCAAAACTCAATGGCTATCTCGGTCTGGGGAAAAAGCGCAAATAACGATTTAAATCCAGCCCATAGGGTATTGCCTTCGGAGCTCTATCCTATTCCCTTGTGAAAATAGGAATGAATATCCTCGGGTAGGATATAAACTGGAAATAGGTCATTGTTGAGAATGGACAGCAGCTTCTGTTTTTACAAGAAGTTGCTCTTCTTATGCTTGCACTGTTTTATGGGAAGTCTGGGATCTCGAGAAATGTAGAGAAAAGCAGAGAAAAGCCCCCTCTGTTGTGTCAACAAGGGGTGGACTTCCATACCATATAGGGATGATATTGGAGGAGGATGGATCCAATCATGAAGATTTGTGTCGTTGGGTTAGGTAATATAGGGTTCAATCTTTTCACTTACCTTTGCCAAAGATTTCCTGGTGAGGTTATTGGAGTGGATGTGAATGAGAGAAGGGTCAACGAATTACTGAACCAGGGTTATAAGGTGACCGCCGATTATCTTGAATTAACAGAGATCGATGTTTGGTTAATGGCTCCCTCAACCGGAAGTCAGGGCCAAAACTTATTTTCAGCCCTAGAACAAATGATCATCAATCCGGGTTCTTTAATTTCCATTGAATCAACCTTACCGCCGGGAACGATGATGCGCATTCGAGACTTTTTAGCAGAAAAGGGGTTTGCCCTGGGAGAGGACCTGTTCTTGATCCATGTCCCACACCGGGTAATGTTTGGCGTGGACAAAACTGTTTGTGATACCCCACGGGTTATGGGGGCCTTTACTAGAGCCTGCCAAGAAAAAGGACGTCAATTTTACGCTCCGTTAGTTCCCCTTCTAGTTGAGGTTTCTGACGTTCGAGTGGCAGAATTGTCGAAGGTGGTTGAAAATGTCAAGCGTTATCTTGATGTAGCCTTTGCTCAGGAGATCTATGGCTATTGTGTTGATCAAGGAATGGATTATAACAGTCTAAAAACAGCCGTTAATAGTAAAAATAATGTCGAACTTCTAGGGACTGACTGGGGTATTGGTGGGGAGTGTTTGCCTAAGGACATGAGTTTTTTACGAACCGTTTGTTCCTCCGCGTTATTAGATGGAGCCGAACAAGCGGATCAAGACTATCGAGATCGAATTGTGAGACAGGTAGGCAGTGGTAAAGACGTCCTGGTCAGGGGTTTGAGCTATAAAACAGGCGTGAAGGATCTGAAGCATAGCAGAGGGGTCGATTTAGTCAGGGCTTTAGAAGCTGCTGAAAATTCGGTATGGGTGCAGGATCCGCTGTTTACACCCGTAGAGCTGAGTGAAGCTGGCTTTAACGCGATTGATGAACTCGAGGTCGATCAGAGGGAACAAGAGCAGGATCAAATAGCTCCTAAAATTATCTTAGATCGGCATAACGCCCTAGATATTAAAATAGTAACGGCCATAGAATCTTTTGAAGAAATTTCTTAACTATCGAAACGATCCCTAGGCTTAAAATATCGACAAAGGAGCAAATAGAATGGCGAAAATATTAGTAACGGGTAGTAAGGGAACTTTAGGTACACGATTAGTCGAAGTACTCAAATACCGAGGACATGATGTTTGGGAAGTTGATTTGCAACACCATTCTGGGGAGCAATATATACGCGCGGACATCTCAGAGTATCGGCAGTTAGAGCGGGTTTTTGAACAAACTTATGATTACGTCTTTCATTTAGCAGCTGAGTTTGGGCGCATAAATGGAGAGCATTATTACGATACCCTATGGAAAACCAATGTGATCGGCACCCGTAACATTTTAGAATGGCAATTGAAAAAGGGTTTTAAGCTGATCTTTACCAGCTCCTCCGAGATTTATGGAGAGGCAGCAGAACCTCTGCTAACAGAAGATTTGCCCTTAAAGAAAACGATTATACAGCATAATGACTATGCTTTAACCAAGTGGGCCAATGAAGTTCAAATCCTCAATTTCGAAAAGAAATTCCAATCTCCCATCGTCAGACTGCGATTATTCAATGCCTACGGGCCAGGGGAGTACTATCATTCCTACCGCAGTGTGGTTTGCCTCTTTATCTATCGAGGGTTAAAAGGGATTCCTTACGAGGTCTATGATGGCTACTACCGTGTCTTTATGTATGTCGACGATTTAATCCCGACCATAGCCAACGTAGCTAATAACTTCAAGCCCGGTGAGGTGTATAACGTCGGGGGAACGGAATATCGCAGTGTCAAAGACTTAAGTGACTTAGTGCTAAAGTATACTAAAGGGGATCCAAAACTAATCAAGTATCTTCCGGAAGACAAACACAATACCGTCAGTAAACGACCGGATATTAGCAAAGCGAAAGCTGACCTAGGTCATGATCCAAGGGTATCGTTAGAAGAAGGATTACCGCTTACCGTCGAGTGGATGAAAAGGATCTATGGGGAGGGTAGCTAATGCTAACGCCTAAAGTCAGTGTTGTCATCCCCACCTATAATCACGCCCGATATCTCTCCTATGCACTAGATAGTGTCATTAATCAAGGTTACCCAAATCTAGAGATTTTCGTAATTGATGATGGTTCCACGGATGGGACAGCTGAACTAGTGCAACCCTATCGGTCGAAAGTTAACTATGTTTATAAAGTAAATGGGGGAACTCCCAGCGCCTTAAATCGAGGATTATCACTTTCAACTGGTAAGTATATTTGTTGGTTAAGTGCCGATGATACACTCATCGGTGACAAAGTATCTAAGCAAGTGGAACTGATGGAACGAGATCAAAGTTTGGGTTTTAGCTATACCAGTTTTGTGGTAATCGATG
>CAKMJS010000176.1 GCA_927405585.1 uncultured Desulfosporosinus sp. | reverse complement strand
TAAAAAAATATTTTTTGGGTATTCAGGGTGTTGACTGGGAGAAAAGTCTACATCCTTTTTTTAGTGAAAACTCTGTTTAGGGGAACAATAATCAGGAAGCACGTGCTACACTAAGTATAAGCGTACAGTTGTTAGAGTTGTGAGGAAGAAAAAACACAGATGGGGGCAAAATGTTGAGAAAAACCTCAATTCCTTGGTGGATGCGCCTTAAAATCCATTTTCTTATATTTGGAGTTACTATGTCCATTCTGCCTCTGTTCCTGCTTGGGAATTTAGGTTTTACATCCGTGCGTCAAAATCTACAAAAAAACATTTATGAACAAGACTTTGCGCAGGTAACAGTAATCGCCAATGAAGTAAGGGACTTTATCACTAATGTTGAGATAAGTTTAAATCTAACGAATGCTACGAGTGCCTACGCTCTCGTCGGAAAAGATGAAACATTACGTCAGATTATTTTAGAAATACTTTTACACCAAGAATCTTTTATCAAAGAAATTAAGATTGCAGACCAAAGTTTTAATATCATTGATCAGATAACTCGTCAAGAAGGAATTTCCCCTTATATATCTGCGAGTCAAATTGAAAATCAGATATCCACCGAAAAATCCTCAGCT
Source organism: uncultured Desulfosporosinus sp. (assembly GCA_927405585.1). Taxonomy (GTDB): domain Bacteria; phylum Bacillota; class Desulfitobacteriia; order Desulfitobacteriales; family Desulfitobacteriaceae; genus Desulfosporosinus. The sequence continues at coordinate 14,346 of CAKMJS010000176.1, read as the reverse complement.
ATTAGTGAAGTGTTCTTCTCAAGTGATAATCGCCCTGAGATTTATTTTACTATAGCAGTTCAAGACCCCTTGACTAAAGCTCGCATCGGATATTTGCAAGCTAAAGTAGACTTAAATGGAATCATTAGCCGATATGTTAACATGCAATTGGGTGAGGGAGCGCACGTATTTATAGTTGACCAAGCTGGAAATTTAATTGGCCATACTGATTCCAATCTTGTTTTGAATCATGAGGAAATTCGTCAAGACTTTGCAGTTCAAAGTTTTCTGGAGGGAGAGGATTTTTCACAAGGAAGTGAGTATAAAAATCTGAACGATGTTTCCGTCATTGGGGCGTTTGCTTCCGTGGGCACTCCGGATTGGGCAGTATTCATTGAACAACCAGCCCGTGAAGCGAATAAACCAATTCTGGATTTTTCTTTTCGACTCATTGTAATCGCCATCCTAATCATGGTCCTAGCCATGATATTAAGTATTGCCTTTGGCTTAAAAGTAGTTCATCCGATTGAAAAGCTAGAAGGGCAAGTTAGACGAATCATTTCGACAGGAGACCTAGAATCCCATATTCCAATAGAGAGCTGGGATGAAATCGGGAGGTTAGTTAAATCCTTTAATCAGTTGTTAAATTCTTTAGATCAAAAGAATGAAAACCTAAAAAATGAGAAGGAGTTGTTAACCACCGTTGTTGACGGAGTTGGCGCTGGAATGGTTCTTCTAGATCCTGATAAGAAGATAATTTGGTGGAATACGAAGTTTGCTGAATGGTTTGGACATGATTTAGAGAACCTACCGTGTGATAAAATTGTTAAAGGAGAAGGAATGGAGGGCGTTTACTACGAAAAAGGGCGAAATATATGTTCTGTTTTTGTGAATGAGGAACGTCGACATTTCCGTCAGATGCAGTATGAGTTATCACCTGATAATCCAGAGAGTGCGGCTTACCTATTACTACTCGACGATATTACACAAGAGGTGGAAATGGAAGCCCGTATGATTGAGACGGATAAAATGGCGGCCATTGGACTTTTGGCTTCAGGAGTTGCTCATGAGATTAACAATCCATTGGCCATCGTTGCAGCTCATAGTGAGGACTTACTGGACCGCTTGAATGAGGAAGAGATGGGACCAACTCAAGGAGAAATTAAGATGGGCTTTAAGACCGTTTTAGGGCAAATCGTCAGATGTAAACAGATTACGGATCGTTTGCTTGGTTTTGCCCGTCAACGCATTAATGGGAGTGACCTCATTGATATAGGCGTTACTAGCGTGCAGACACTTGGACTTTTAGTGCACAAAGCGAAACAAAAGCAAATTAAAATTGAACTTCAACTGGAAAACAGTCTCTTTGTTCTAGGTAATGAAAATGAGTGGCAGCAAGTGGTTCTCAATCTGATCACCAATGCTTTGGATGCCTCTTCTAAAGGACAATTGATAGAAGTTAAAGGATACCACGAAGACGATAAGATCTTTTTTTTAGTTAAAGATTATGGGGAAGGAATTCCTCAAATCAATCTAAAGAAGGCATTTGACCCGTTTTTCACTACAAAGTCCGTAGGCCAAGGAACTGGATTAGGACTATATGTAAGTTACGGAATTGTTCAGAAGATGAAAGGCGAGATGGCCTTAGAAAGTACGGAAGGTCAAGGAACCTGCGTGAAGATAACCTTGCCACTCCATAAGGGAGGAGATTAAAGAGATGAAGCACTGTCAGAAGATTCTAATCTTAGACGATGAGGAAGCTTTGCGCGCGATTATAGCTCAGCGTTTAAAGCGCAAAGGCTATGAAATAATTGAAGCCGGCACAGCCGAAGAAGGGTTATCCCTTCTCAAAGATACTTTAATCGATGCTGTTCTGTTGGATATCAGGCTACCGGACGGTGACGGACTTATCCTTTTACCAATGATTAAACAATTACAACCCGATCTACAAGTCGTCATGTTAACTGGAAATGGATCGATCGAGTCAGCCATTGAAGCCATGAAACTTGGAGCCTATGATTACTTGACCAAACCGTGTAACTTGTCTGAGCTCGAAATCACTTTGCAAAAAGCTCTTGAAAAACAGAAGTTATTGTTAGAGAATACAGGGCTCAGGCAGGCAGTGAAACGCCAAACTCCCGAACTGAAAATTATTGCCGAAAGTGCACCTATGCTTGCGCTTCTTGATATGACCCGTAAGGTTGCTCAAACTGACGCGTCGGTCCTCATACAAGGAGAGAGCGGAGTAGGTAAGGAGTTGATTGCTCAAGCAATCCATCGCTGTAGCTCACGGGTTAACCGCCCTTGGGTTCCTGTAAATGCAGGTGCAATTCCGGAAACATTAATCGAGAGTGAGCTTTTTGGACACGAAAAAGGAGCCTTTACTGGAGCAGGGTCTCAGAAAATTGGATTAGTTGAAATGGCCGATAATGGCACTCTCTTTCTCGATGAAATCGGTGAAATGCCCCTGTCGATTCAAGTGAAGCTTCTCAGGTTTTTAGAAAGCGGAGAATTCCGGCGCGTTGGAGATACCCGCCTCCGGCAGGTAGATGTTCGAATTGTCGCAGCAACAAATAGAGATCTTCTGCAGGAAATTAATCACGGAAGATTTCGTGAAGATTTGTTTTACCGTTTAAACGGCTTAACTTTAATTGTACCCCCTCTACGTGAACGGCGAGAGGATATTCTTCCACTTATAAAGCAATTCCTAGAAATCCAGAATAAAAATAAATTGCTTTATAACGATTATGTTTTATTACCAGAAACGAGTGAACAATTGCTTAATTATAATTTTCCGGGTAATGTTCGTGAGCTCTTCCATCTCATTGAACGCGGACAAATCTTGTCTATCGGCGGAAGGATTACACCTAAAGATATTTGGGGAAACTCTGAGCAAGTCCTGAAGACGGCTCACTCATCCGATTCAGAAGTAGAATTCTTCGATATATTCCGTGGGAATCAATATCCGTCGATAGAAGATGTTGAAAAGAACTACATTCTAGCTACTCTTAAGAGATTGAAGGGCAATAAAACACAAGCTGCAACTATATTAGGAATCAGCGTGAGGAATCTGTATCGAAAGTTACAGAGTTATGGGGTGGTTGAATAATGGGCTATATATCATCTGAAAATAAATCAACGACTCCTTCCGGGGGCTGGTCTGACCTTTGGAAACAAGAAGACTATTGGGCAATGTGGCTTGGTCTAACGATCGTATTATTAGTAATCCTCTTTTGGAGTAATGGGTATAACTTTATGAATTGGATTGTCGTTAAGATCCCGACCTATAGCGACTTTAACACTGCTATGAGTTATCTTAGTAGTCATAAAACCACTCTCATAACACTCTACTTTTTCTTTCTTATCGTATTTTCGATCGCGATTAAAGCTCTAACTGGAGAAGTTAAACGATTTTTAGTAGGATTTACGTTTCTTTTTTTGCTGAGTGTTCTAGTTTCGGTATGGGGTTCTTGGAGTGTCATGAAAAGTTATTACGTTGAAACCCCACTGCTCGCGCTCGTAGTAGGACTTTTAATTAGTAACCTTTTAAAGATTCCGTATTGGCTAAGCACCGCACTCCAGACCCAATTTTACATTAAGCTTGGAATTGTATTAATGGGTGCTTCCTTACCCTTTACTTTAATTGTCCGTGCCGGCTCGACTGCTTTTGCCCAAGCCACTATTATTGCACTAGCTACTTTCCTCACCATTTACTGGACGGGAACACGGGTTTTTGCGCTTGATAAGCGCTTTGCTGCTACTCTGGCTGCCGGAGGTTCGATCTGTGGAGTTTCTGCTTCGATAGCCATAGGTGGTGCTGTTAAAGCAGAAAAGCAACACGTTTCAATTGCAATTTCTCTGGTAATTCTTTGGTCCATAATCATGATCTTTATCCTGCCCTTAGCCATAAAGGCATTGCATATTCCACCCGGTCCAGCGGGTGCTTGGATTGGCACATCAGAATTTGCTGATGCTCCTGGTATGGCCGCAGCGGCCGCTATAAATGAACAAGCAATCAAAACTTTTACCCTAATGAAAGTCGTAGGTCGTGACATGTTTATTGGGATATGGTGTTTTATCATGGCTTTTATTGCTGTCACACGATGGGATAAAAGGTATGCCGGCACCAAACCGGATGCTCTTGATATCTGGTTACGCTTTCCGAAATTCGTAATAGGCTTCTTTTTAGCCTCAATTATCATTACCTTCTTAGCTGCTTCTCCGAATATAGTGACTTCCAAAGCGCTCGATAATAATATCATTAATCCAATTATAGAATTAAGAAATTGGGCCTTTATCTTTACCTTTCTCTCGATTGGTCTAACGAGTCGCTTGAAGGAACTTGCTTCAGTCGGTTGGAAGCCGTTTGCAGCTTTTACTGCGGGTGTATTGATAAATATTCCACTTGGATATCTGTTATCGGTTGTAATTATGGGTAATTATTGGATAACAGTTAAATAAGCTTTCAAGCCGGAGTGGATTAAAGAGTTTATAAATTCTATATTAGCTTAAGGAGGAAAAGACTATGCGCCAGGATAAGGAAACTTGTGTACAAAGAACACGACTATTTTTCTATTTTTTTGAAAAGAGTAATTGGGCAACCGGCGAGAAAGCTCCTTTAGATGATATTGTTAAAGTTAAGAAGGTAAGCTCTCAAGCAGTTCGATATTTAAATAACTTCTTGACCACGAGATTAGAACGGATCGCTACCATGATGGAGTTGCTGACTGAAGCCCATGATGACTGGGCAATCTCAGGTAAAAAAGATTATATCCTCATGGAAACCGAAACCTATGATTTTAACAACTCTATCAAGATTCTAAATAAACAGGGATTCGATGATAGTGAGTTTATAGTAAAAGTTGAATATGCCCGTAAATGGGGAGTCTTATAGATTTAGGTTACTGCCTCAAAAGATGTCAAGGACATTCGTGAAGACACAGCTCATTTGTCTTTCGGGTTAGAAGAAAAAGAGGAGGGGAGCCTTGTCATAGAAACGTAAGTCGGGGGGGACGGTTCTCATGTCTAACTTAGACAGGAGAACCGTCCCCCCGCTTTGATGTCCACTTTGTCTTCTGTGTGTCGTGCTGAGTGTCGCGCAAGTGACAATTTGTCATGACGAAATGTCATGAGTGCCAAATTGTCATGGTTTATCAGTTAATTTATACCTCTTCGTAAGGCCATAAACGTGATATTTACCCCGTTTTCACAAGAACCGGGACTTGGCATAGTTTTTGCATATATGATTATATAAATCTAAGTAATTATCAATAAATTAGGGAAGGTTGTGAAAGAAATTGTTTTCCCGAGGATTGTAGCATCCTAGAACAAAAATCTAAACTCAATTTTTAGAGGAGGTAAAAAGATGTCTAACCCAACAACAAAACCAGAAGGTAAGTATTCTTTTCTATTGAAGCATGAAGATTACTGGGCAATTTGGCTTGGAGCTATCATTCTTATTTTTAGTATGTTTATATTTTTTGGTAATTCTCCGGCAAATATGGATAAAATAATTGCGGACAGCAATGCTACAATGAAGGCGGAAGCAGAAAAAGCGCCCTTTAAAACCATGGCTTGGTTTGATGCAAATGCTGCAAAAACGAATTTGAAGGGCAGTAGTGCTCCCTTGGCAAAGTCAGTTACTAAATATTTTGCTGTTCCTGCAACATGGAGCAATGACAATCCAATGAAATCATTTTTCTTAAGTGATAGTGATGCAAAAGCTAAGAGCGCCGCCTCTGCGGATAAATATGCACAGACAAAAGCAGCAACTGCCAAAGCAAAAGATGCAGCATCTGTAGCAGAAAAGGCAGCCTCATCAGCGGGCTTTAAGGATACTACTTTAAATAAAGAAGCAGATACCAAAATTGCGGCATGGCAAAAGGCCAAAGCGGCCGAAGCAAAGGCTAAGACTGCAGCAGAAACTAAGCCCTATAATTACCTTGTGACAATGCTTGTGTTATTGATTGCGTTGGCAATTCTGTTCGCTGTCGGTAGGTATTTTATGGGGGATTCCGTAGGGAAATTCTTAGTTGCCTTCCCTGCTGTTTTTATTGTGGCAGCTTTGTCCTTCTTTATAGGTGGCCACGAATTTGCCAAAGCTTGGGGTTTGGAATACGTGATGTGGGCCATCATCCTTGGCTTCTTGGTAAGCAACACTATTGGCACACCCAAGTGGATTATGCCGGCTGTACAAACAGAATACTATATTAAAACTGGTTTGGTACTGATGGGTGCCACTATCTTGATGAATAAAATTCTCTTAATCGGTATCCCTGGAATATTTGTTACGTGGGTAGTAACCCCCATTGTTTTGATTACAACCTTCTGGTTCGGTCAAAAGATCCTTAAAATTGAATCTCCTACTTTGAATATTGTAATTTCCGCAGATATGTCTGTCAGTGGTGTTTCGGCTGCTATTTCCGCCGCCGCCGCTTGTAGAGCAAAGAAGGAAGAACTTACTCTTGCGGTTGGTATCTCCATCGCGTTTACTGCGGTGATGATGGTTGTTATGCCGATGGTGATTAAGGCATTAGGGATGAACCCTGTACTTGGTGGCGCCTGGATCGGCGGTACAGTTGACTCCACTGGTGCGGTTGTAGCGGCCGGCGAAATTCTTGGGCCTGTTGCCAGAGACGTGGCTGCAACCATTAAAATGATTCAAAATATATTAATTGGCTTAATGGCCTTTGGAATTGCTGCTTATTGGGCCTTAGTAGTGGAAGTTGATAAAACTAGAAAAGTAGATTTGAGCTTCTCAGCAGCGATGCGCGAAGTTTGGGATCGTTTTCCTAAGTTTGTCCTTGGTTTCATTGGTGCTTCCATACTTTTCACCTTTATATATTCAGGAATGGGTGCAGACACCTCAAAGGTATTGATTGATAATGGTACGAGCAGCTTTTTGGGCAGTCTGCAGAAATGGTTCTTTGCTCTAGCGTTTGCTAGTATTGGTTTATCCACGAATTTTCGTGAATTCGGCAAGTATTTTAAAGGTGGAAAACCGGCGATACTCTATGTATGCGGTCAATCCTTTAACCTTGCCTTGACCTTCGTGATGGGGTATATTATGTTCATGAAGATCTTCCCATCAATTACCGCGAAATTAATGATGTAGTGAAAGAAGTTGAAAATTTGTCTTATGCCGGAGGTTTAATATGTATGCTTTAAGAGAGTTCTTGACGACACAGAGAAATGGACTTAGACTGAACAAGTATTTAAAGTTAATATTAAGCCTAGTGCTATTGTACACTTTTGTGACGGTTGGGCTACCCAATTTGTCAAAACTCGCTGGCTTTACAAAACAACATCAAATAATTATTGATGAGAAGATTGAAGCAGGTGCCTGGTTTTATATCTTTGTCGAACAAATCAGGGAGATAGAGCCACGAGTCTCACATACTCTGAAGTATTCGCCTGGTAGCCAGTCGATCAGTAAAGACTAGTATTTATTACAATAATAACTCTCCCAGGATCCTGGGAGAGTTATTTCTGAAGAGGGGATGAAAATGACGAATCAGAAACAAGTAATCAAAGACGAAAAACTTAAAGCAATTTTAGACTATGAGAATAGAACAGCTCTCACTATTACCACCAAAGTTTTGGAAAAACCAGAACTTTCTGCTTGGATGATTCTGCTTCCGATAGTTTTCATCCTGTTTATGCAACGTCAAAAAAAGTATAAAGAATTATCGACTGCTTTTATGGAAGGCTATTTATATACTAAAAAGATTGCCCTTACTACAGCATTTAGTCTTTACAACCATGAAATTTTCTATGCAGAAGTGCCTGCAATCGTTGCAGAAACGGTGCAGAAAAATCCTACGGCAGAACCAATAGTTTTAAACATTTATAATCAGCAAATCGAGGAAATCAAACTACTCTGCGAGCATTATTTAGGTTTATTATCCTCTAAAGAAGAAAACTATGAGCAAATGGTTATCAGCCATTATCAAACGGGAGAAAACTACCTTAGTTTTATCAACCGCTTAGTAGAGGCGGAAAAACAAGTAACCAGAGCCTCCATTGCTACCTTTCAAGACGCAGCGGTTGAAGTACCAGAGATCATGGAAGAGATGGAGAAGCAACTCTGGGAACTAAGATGTGAGGAAGCAAAGCAATTTTTCATAGGGTTAACCTAACACGGACAGATTAGGCCGTTATGACTTAATAGTAGTTGGGATAAAACACTAGGCTTAATAAAGATTTATTAGAGTTTATAAGTTCCATTAAGAAATAAGAAGTATTTAATTTTGTCGATAGAGCGATAATTATAGTGAATATAATCACAAATAAAATTTATTCGTTAAGTTTATAATGTTAAGAAACTAGAAACCCGAGTATAACGAAATTATTGAGTAAGTTGTAAGTAGAATTATCTAATGAAATAGAGTTGTTAGTAAAGACTCCCAAGAGTTATTTATGCGTAACCTAGCAAGAATCCCTAAGCATGACATCCGAGTCCGAGAATGGTTACCTGATTCGAACTTAGGGGAATGCAATGTGATTTTGGAGATTTTAATTTGATCCACTCAACAAAGTTCTTAAGAGGGAGGGGCAAGTTCATGGATGCAACTTATATAGCTTTTAAATTCATAAGTTTTATAAGGGCTATTTCTAGATTTTCTAAATGTTCAATAGCTTACTTCAACAATAATTGGGTCCCATAATAGATATTATGTAAAGTAGAGTATAAAACTGAGAGTGATTATTGTAATTGCCGAATAACCTCTTCTATGTCGGGAAGTTGATGTATATCGTAAACCTTTATCCAGATAATTTTACCTTTTTCATCAACAATTACATTTGATCAGCTCCCTTATTTAGATATCATTAATAAGATTTCTGATGTTGTTCAGCACTCCACCTACTTTAACCTGCTTATCCATATGAAAGACTACTTTGAACTTATTCATAATCATGAATTTGCCTCCTAGTGATAATTCACCGATCTATCCTCTAATACTTCATTGATAAATAACCTCACCAAGTTAGGGTCAAATTGTGTACCTGAATGTTTCTGCAATTCCGCAATTTTTCATAGTTTATACCACCTTTTCCTTTTTTTAGTTTATTACTTACACTTCTTTACTTAAGTTACTATTAATAAATTGTTGCACTGCCTTCATTCTCTGAATGATCTATCAACCCTAAATTAAGTGGAGCAACAGCTTGTTTTAGAGCCTCGTGTGCTTTGTTGGCGCTCTGAGTTTATTAATGCTTTCCACTGTATGAGATCTCCACCTTTGCTGGATATTCGTTCTGACCACTCTCTCTCAGAGCACGCGTTTTAATGTCAATTTCAAAGGCCTTCTGAAACAACATAACAAGCGATCTTTCGAGCAGTTCGATATCTCCTGGCTCTCGTCTATGATAGTTGGTTCTCTCCAATTTGCTCCACTCCCTCTTTTAGTTTCTTTCGCTTCCAGCCCCTCAAAGTGATCCATAATTTTTGCCCAAATTCGTTGTGTTTCCTGGAATTCATGATAATGTTTTTTTACATTCTTATCGTATTTTTCCAACTCAGCTAGGACATTGATAAAATCTGGTTGATCAAAAAAAGCACAGATTTTGGGCAAAGTCTCTTTCAGTTGCTCCCGCATCTCTTTAATCTTTTCCTGATAACAATCCGGTTGGGTGATATAGAGCAGCAAGGGCTTATAGCGTATCCAGCCGATGCAAGCTTTGTAGAAACGAGTGGTAATCTGTTCTGTATCCGCTCTGATGAACTTTAGGTGAATTGGGAGTACACCTTCTAAGAGATGATTATAAGTAGCAAACCCGTCATGGAAGGTGTAACAGGGCACGCGCAGTACTTTTCGTTCACTGAGACAAGTACTTAAGAAGGTATCTTCCCCTCGGGCTCCTGGAGGGTTGTAAAACGGGAAAATACGACCTGGTTTGGTTAGGTTTATACAAAGATTTGCACCCGAGATGAATTTAGCATGGTTTGTTTCTTGCACTTCTACAGCTTCGTCGCTCATCAGTATGTTTGTATCCGCGTAAGTTACTCCGCCGTTAATCATCACACTCTTCAAGGTGTCCCAGTTTACGATATCATTGCTGATCGCTTCAATGAACGTACGGAAATTTGTTTCAGTCATCGTGTCATTGAATTCCATCGAAGGAATTGGCGATATATAGCCACAGTGATGACCATGTGTCATATCTGCTTGGTCAATATATCGCAAATGGTCTAGGAGAACATGCTGCCCTCCCCAAATGGCTGTTTTACGTGTATTAGTCACCGCCATTGGGTATTCGTCGTCGTCTAAGAAGATTAGATAATCCATCTTATCCTTGATTGCGTTGTAGAGCACAGCATTACGTTTGCCCGCATACCCTCTGCCAAAAATCAAACGTGCTTCGTTAAGAGTGATCACGTTTTCTCGAATTAAATAGTCAATTTCTTCTTTACGAGAACTACTCCCAATAAACCGAGTACTTGCAATCTGCTTGACGAGTTCGGGATGGATATTGGTGTAATCCGTTTTTCTCGTTTTATTATACTTAAGGTCGTAGGCGACAAAAAGATTTAAACTGATCTGTTGATTTTCCATGAGTCCAGATTCCTTACAGGTGTGGATAGTGGTTCGCAGCACTTTTTGAAAGCTCTTTCTCCCTGTCGCAAAACCAATTCCAACTTTTACTTTGTTGCCCTTTGTCATAGACTCACTCCCTAACCTGGTTTGACCACAGTTTATCTGTGACCTGGTCCATAAGACGGATTTTCATAAGAATTGTTTGTTTTTCAGCATCTAATTCTGCAATGATAGCCCTAATGATTTTAAGTTCTTTTTCACTGATTAGAGTGGAAAGAGTATGCATCGTTAGACCTCCCTTTATCGAGAGTTGCTGTTCAGGGCTTACGCCATGAATAGTTTGAGATCGTCTTCTACGTTAGTAATGCCTGCTATACCAAAGTTCTCAACCAGAACATTGATCACGTTAGGGGATAGGAAACCTGGTAGCGTCGGTCCTAAGTGAATGTTTTTCACCCCAAGGGACAGTAGGGCTAGTAACACGATGACTGCCTTTTGCTCGTACCATGCGATGTTATAAGAGATCGGCAGTTGATTAATATCGTCAAGTCCGAACGCTTCTTTTAGTTTTAAGGCGATCACTACTAAGGAGTAGGAATCATTACATTGTCCTGCATCAAGCACTCTTGGAATTCCGCCAATATCTCCGAGGTCAAGTTTATTGTATTGGTATTTCGCGCACCCTGCTGTCAGGATGACAGTGTCTTGGGGCAGAGCTTGGGCAAAGTAAGCATAATAGTCACGATTCTTCATGCGTCCGTCACACCCAGCCATTACGAAGAAGCGTTTTATTGCACCAGTTTTGACAGCCTCAATGACTTTGTCTGCGAGGGCTAAGACTTGATTGTGAGCGAAGCCTCCGACAAGTTCGCCTGTTTCAAGCTCCCTAGGTGATGGACATTTCTTGGCGTGGGCAATCAGTGCTGAGAAGTCCTTAGGCTTTCCGTCTTTACGGTCCTCGATGTGCTTAACCCCTTCAAAACCAACGACACTGGTGGTGTAGAGGCGATCGATATAGGAATCTTTCGGCGGTACGAGGCAGTTGGTGGTCAAGAAGATCGGCCCATTGAAGGCCTCGAATTCTTTGACTTGTTTATGCCACGAACCTCCATAATTACCAACAAAGTTTTCATACTTCTTAAAGGCCGGATAGTAATGGGCAGGGAGCATCTCGCCATGTGTATAGACATCCACTCCAGTACCTTCTGTCTGAATCAGTAATTCTTCGAGGTCTTTCAGATCGTGGCCACTGATCAGAATACCCGGTTTATTTCTGACGCCGAGATTGACCTTGGTCAGTTCAGGGTGACCATAGGTCGTGGTGTTGGCCTTATCCAGCAATGCCATTGCCGCAACCCCAAATTTGCCTGTTTCTAGGACTAAGTTGACTAGGCTACTCACCGGGAGCGTATCATCAAGTGTCGCAACGAGGGCTTTTTCAACAAACGCGAAGATAGTTTCATCGGAATAATCTAGAACATAAGCATGGTCGGCATAAGCGGCGATCCCTTTTACCCCGTAAGTAATCACTTCTCTGAGTGACCGTACATCTTCATTCTCTGTGGCTAACACGCCAACGTCCGCTGCTTTTGCTTCAAACTCATAGACAGGCACCGTCCATAGTGCTGCCTCGTTTATGTCGTCTGCTATCGCGCCGCCCGCCTTTTTGATGTCTTGTTTCAGGTCTGAGCGAAGGGCAAGACCTGCTTGAATCCGATCTACAAAACGGCTTCGGTCAAAGTTAGCGTTCGTAATCGTGCTGAAGAGACTTTCCATGATGTATTTGTCCACATCTTTACGAACGATACCCATTTCACGGGCTTGAACTGCGTAGACGGCGATGCCCTTTAAGGTGTAGATCAGCAGGTCTTGTAATTTGGCAACATTTTCGGGTTTACCGCAAACCCCTTTAATCGTGCAACCAGTTCCTTTGGCGGTCTCCTGGCATTGATAACAAAACATAGTCATGTCTGTATCCCCTTTTCGTATTTATTAACTTAACTTAATACGCATGCTCCCACACGTCTACGGTCAATAATGGTATAACTCCCCACTGGGTAAGGTTCTGGTGATTTTCCGCTTGCAAAATCTCTAACTCTCCAAAGAAGGGACTCCAAACCAATAGGGTTCAGCCAGATCCCTCAACTGCTACTGCAGCTGCAGTAAATTGTTTCTTGAAATTGTCAAAGGAGCCAAAATCCTTAGTAATGCGTTCAGCTAAGCTCCCTTGTGCCGTCTTGCCACCTCCGGGACGCATATTCTCCCAAAAGAGGGTGTGTAGTATGTGTCCTGATCCATGGAAAGTTAATTCGCGTTCCCAATGCTTAATTAGGGCATAATCTCCTTCATCTCTAGCCTCCGCCAGTTTTCCTTCAGTCCTATTCAGCCCGTCCACGTAGGCTTTATGATGGACATCGTGGTGTAGTCTTACTGTTGCTTCGTCACAGTATGGTTCTAGCGCATCATAGGGATATGGCAATTCCGGTAATTGAAATGACAAATTTATTTCCCCCTTTTGACTAGTTAGTAGTATAATCTAGGTAGCAAACTATGTTTTCTTCTATAGAATGATAACAAAGAAAAATGCCATTTTTATGACATTTTTCTTATATTTAGGATCTATTATGTCGATAAGCTTGGAATCGCAACACATTCTCATGCCTTCGAACGAAGAGATTAAATCTATTGGTCGAAATCTCTTTTTTATTTCTGTGAATATTCTCATGTATTTTTTCATCTTTAGCCAACATAAAAAATGCAACGTCTCTGAATGCTGGACGGGCTATAAGTGAAAGCATTAATGATAATATCAAAAGCCTCCTTGAATAGCTTAAAAAATTTGATTCCTATTACCTTACCATTGACGTTGTCGTAGTAACTTTTGACGCCGGTACGTGTACTGATATTTGTGATGATTTTGGCAATAAACCAATACCTATGAGAAGCATTGCCGATAATGCGATAAATATAGCTATAGCCTTTCTGCTGCTTATTTCATTATCTTTTGATTCCTTTGTGGATGACTGCCACTGTTTTAGCAGCAATTTAGCCTCTATATGAATTTCAAGTCCTCGTGTTGTTTAGTTTCAGTTATTCTGTGTATTATCCTCCCATTTGTCTAATTCTCTTTAAAAATGGTTATATCTTCCCCTACCCCAAAATTATAGATCATAATTAAATTGGCTAATTTCTACTAGCTGCTAAACACCAATTCTGTTTTATATTTCATCAGATATAGCCCTTTTAATAAAAGCTTACTATCTCTCGTTGAGTTGTAAAATGGTTTCTTAGTCGTCTAAATAGAAACAATTGCATTATATTCGATGCAATAAATATCAAATAGAGCACAGCTTCTACGGCCTTCCCTCCATGCACAAAGCAATGCTCTAAGCCACATTCAGTTTTTAAGTTATTAAAAATCGAGTTCTCAAAGTCCCAACGTGCTCTGATTATTTTAAACAATGTCATAAGCGCCATATCCTTACAAGTCGTTACAATCATAATCTGTGAGCGCTGTTTATTCTTATGTTTAAGAGCAAATTTTACAAAACGTAATGGCTGTGCCACATTGTCCATAGTAAAAGTTGTCTCATAAATCTCAACTTTTTCAAATCCCTTTTCGCATAACCTTTCTGACCCAAATTTTATTCATAATCCTAATAATCATAGAAACAGCCAATCCCCAAGACCCCCTGTGTTACGATAGTTGACGTAAGGACTTAGGAAAAGTATCCTTGAAAAGGAACACAGGAGGGAGAACGACATGAGATATCCTAAAGAGTTAAAGAGTTCTATCATTGCGAAGATGTTACCGCCCAATAACCAGTCT
>CAKMJS010000175.1 GCA_927405585.1 uncultured Desulfosporosinus sp. | reverse complement strand
CAGAAGGGTTTGTAGGTGTAGGTTTGGGTTTGGGCTACAAGCGTTTTAGCTCCTCTGATCGCGGAGTAGGGTGAAGGTCAATTCTACAGTGTGTTAATTGTTAAAAGTGAGTCAAAAGGACCGTCATCACGAGATCGTTTTCAGTCAGCTCATAGTATTTCGCGAATTTGATACAAGAAATGATATTTGCTGCTCCGGAAATTCCAACCCAAGAAAGCTTCTCGATAACACATCCATAAGTAAACTAGCTAGATCAGAAAGAGGCAGCGGTTCTTGCGCAGGAACCACTGCCTCTTTCTCAAAAAAGCGTGTTAAGGGGACGGTCCTTTTAACACATTTTGAACTCATCCTTGACAGTGCCTCAGGAACAGAAGGGTTTGTAGGTGTAGGTTTGGGTTTGGGCTACAAGCTTTTTAGCTCCTCTGATCGCGGAGTAGGGTGAAGGTCAATTCTACAGTGTGTTAATTGTTAAAAGTGAGTCAAAAGGACCGTCCCCTTAACACGCTTTTTTGAGAAAGAGGCAGTGGTTCCTGCGCAAGAACCGCTGCCTCTTTCTGATCTAGCTATTTTACTTATGGATGTGTTATCGAGTAAAGTTCACTAAAACATGACTGAATTATATCCCTGACTGGATTATTTCCCTAACAAACCAGTTCTCTCATTGAATTGATCAATCAATTTATCGAGTTCTGGTCCCATTTGATGTAATCGACCCCAGTATTCATCATAATCGTACCACTGGGCATTCAGATCGTCCACATTATATTGTTGTTGTTCAATCCAAGTGTAGTATTTGAGATTATGGATGCGTTTTTTAGTTTGATAGGTCAACTCTTCCATACTGTCGGTTCTAACACCCATGACACTCTTGTGATGGTCAATGGCAGCATCGATCGGACTATACGCACGACCTCTTTCCTCTTCCATCTCTTGCAATCTTGATTGATACATTTCTGCAGAGTCTGTTAGCACCGTCATCACGATATCGTTTTCAGTCAGCTCATAGTATTTCGCGAATTTGATACAAGAAATGATATTTGCTGCTCCGGAAATTCCAACCCAAGAAAGCTTCTCGATAACATCTTCAGCGATACCTTGCTCTCTTAAATAGTCTTGTCCAGAGGGTTCATTGAAGAGACGGAACATCCCTAAGCTGTCATTGTCATCGATGGCGATTACCATATCGGTATTTTTAACGTTATGAACCCAAGGAATATGCTTATCACCGATGCCTTCAATTCGATGTTCACCAAACCCATTGTTCAATAAGGTTGGGCACTGTAAGGCTTCTCCAACGGCCAGCTTAGCATGAGGATACTGGTCTTTTAAGTAGTCTCCACTTCCGAGTGTGCCAGCAGAACCTGATGTTAAGCATACCCCTGCAAGTTTGCCCTTTTCACCGATTTCCGCTTTGATAATATCATGCATCGCATTACCCGTAACTTCATAATGCCATAGATTATTACCTAGTTCTCCGAACTGATTGAAGATCACAACATTATCACGGGTTCTTATAAGTTCCCAGGTTTTATCATAAATTTCCTTAACGTTACTTTCACTGCCTGGTGTTGCAATCACTTCTCCGGCAACTTGTTTTAGCCATTCAAAACGCTCTTTACTCATATTTTCCGGTAAAATGGCAATCGATTTGCAGCCTAGTAAGGCAGAATTGTAGGCTCCGCCACGGCAGTAGTTTCCTGTTGAAGGCCATACGGCTTCATGAAATTTTGGATCAAATTGTCCCGTCACTAAGCGAGGAACTAAACAAGCAAAGCTTGCTCCAACTTTATGAGCACCAGTCGGAAAATACTTTCCAGACATAGCAATAATTCTTGCTTTTACTCCTGAAATTTCGAAAGGGATTTCAACGTAGTTCGGCAACGGATTAAATAATCCACCGTCCTTAACTGGTTGATTTTTCCAAGAGATTCTAAATAAGTTAATCGGGTCGATATCCCATAACCCGGTCTTCTTCAATTTCTCTTTCACGTTTGCCGGGATTTTATTAGGGTCCTTCATCTGAGCCAGGGTAGGAATAACAACATTTTTTTCTTTGACGCTTTGTACTGTCTTTTTAAGCTGTTCTTCATTAATGGTTAAATCAATTAAGTTTCTCATGTTTTACCTCCAATATTTTATTAGTTCACATTCTGTAGGGGCAATTCATGAATTGCCCTTACGTCGTCCCGAATAATGGTTCGTGGTTCGTTATACCTCCGGCTTCAGATCTTGCCTTCCAACTTCACCAATAGCTCCTCAAGCGAAGGCTCGACTTTGATGGGCTCACCCACGGCTTTAATGGCATTCTGGACATCCTTTAAGCCATTACCCGTGACGATCGAGACCACCTTTTCGTCAGCCCCTATAATCCCTCGTTCCACCAGAACCTTAAGCCCAGCCGTTCCAGTCACACCAGCTGGTTCTCCGAAAATACCGCTCGTTCTACCCAGTTCGCGCATTGCATCCAAGATCGCTTCATCAGATACCGCAACCATCGTGCCACCCGATTCGCGTACGGCATTTAGAGCTTTATCTGGATTGCGCGGCACTCCGACTGCTATACTATCGGCAATTGTGTTCTCTTCCTTGGGAGTCCAAGGGCGATCTTCCAAGAAGGCATCGACCAGTGGGGAGCATCCCGTCGACTGAACGCCTGCAATTTTAGGCAAGCGATCAATCCAGCCAGCACTGTAAAGATCCTTAAACCCTTTCCAAACCCCGGCGATCGTACAGCCGTCCCCGACCGAGAGAATTACCCAGTCCGGCACTTCCCAGTTTAATTGCTCAGCTATCTCTAACGCGACCGTCTTCTTACCTTCGACCAAGTACGGGTTAATGGCTGCATTCCGGTTGTACCAACCAAAGCGCTCAATCGCCTCTGCCGAAAGTCTGAAGGTGTCCTCATACGACCCCTGAACGCTGATCACAGTGGCTCCAAAGATCAGCAATTGAGCGATCTTCCCTTGAGGTGCACGGCTCGGGACAAAAATAACGGATTTAATACCCATGGCAGCGGCACTTCCAGCCAAGGATGAGGCCGCATTACCCGTTGAGGAAGCGGCAACCGTCGGGGCCTTTTCCTCGACTGCTTTAATGACGGCGATGATCGAGGCTCGATCTTTCAAGGAAGCCGTTGGATTTTGCCCATCATCTTTAATATACAGATTACTCATCCCTAAGCTTTGTCCCAGCCCTTGAGGTTTATAGAGAGGGCTCCAACCGACTCTCAGATGGGGTCGGGCAGATTCAGCGTCAATCGGCAAAAAAGGAAGGTAACGGAAAATCGAATAATCTTTGGATTGAGTCACTTGCTCACGAGTCGTCATCCGATTGATTTCTTGGTAGTCGTATATGACATCCATGATGCCTACTTTTTTGCTACATGAGGGACAAACATACGTCCCGGCAACAGCGGGAACTTCCTTCCCGCAATCCATGCAGCGGAGTCCTAACACGTTTTTCACTAAAATCACCTCAAATTCTATTCCATACGCCTTCTGCTAATTCACGTGAACGTTCTCCGATGGCTACCTCATCAATGTCTATCAGCTTTCGATCGAGCATGCGCACACGCCCATTGATAACCGTTGTTTCCACGGCTCGGCCAGAGACCCCAAAGAGAAGATGCCCTGTCCAATTGTTGGAATTCAATGGAGTGGGTGGTACATAATCAACAACAATAACATCAGCCCAGGCTCCTTCAACTAATTCTCCGAATTTCCCACCAAAGAGTCCGGAAGCAATCTCAGGATTATTTCCATAAAGCATTTGGGGAATTTCGCCCCAAGCGACACTAGGATCAGCGGCGGCATGCTTATGAAGCACATTCCCGACTTTAGCACTCTCGAACATATCACACGTATAGCCATCGGTTCCGAGTCCAACTTTAACCCCACGACTGAGCATTTTGAGAACGGGTGTTACGCCAACGGCATTGCCCATATTGGATTCAGGGTTATGCGCCACTTGAGTTTGTGTATTCTTGAGAATTTCTATCTCATTATCATCAATATGTACACAATGGATCGCTAGGGTCTTCGGTCCCAATATATCAAATTTCTCTAAACGTTCGACCACTCGCACTCCATATTTGGCAAGGCTGTCTTCTAAGTCTTCAATGCCTTCGGCCACATGCACATGAAAGCCTGCTCCTAGACTTTTTGCTGCTTTACTACAGGCCGCCAAGGTTTGATCGGATAAGGTTAACGAAGCGTGCAGTCCGAACATTCCCGCCACCATCGGATTAGGGTTAGCCTGACAAGCTGCGATAAATTCGACATTTTCTTGAATACCTTCTTGGGCAATCTCCTCGCCATCTCGATCGGAAACCTCGTAGCAAAAAGCCGCGCGAACTCCAATTTCCTTGGCTGCCTTAGCGAGTGTAGCTAAGCTTCCGGTGATCGCCATTGGGCTAGCATGATGGTCAACAATTGTCGTTGTACCTGTTTTGATACACTCGATGAGAGGCGTCAGTCCACTGTAATAGACATCATCCATCGTTAATAATTTGTCTAGCTTCCACCAAAGACCCTCTAAAATATCTCCGAAGCTTTTCGGTGCTTTACTCTTAGCATCCATCCCCCGAGCAAATGTGCTGTAGAGATGCATATGAGTATTGATCATTCCTGGCATGATCAGCTTTCCGCGAGCATCAATAAACTCTGCCTCTGGAAACCGGGCCTGCAAATCCTCTGTTGAGCCGATTTCTTTAATTAGGCTGTCCTGAATTAGAACCGCACCCTTGGGAATGACCTGATTACTTTTACCTAGAGATAGAACCGTACCATTACCGATTAATAGCATTCATCCTCACCCTTTCAACTATTGTTTAACGATTTATGAACCGATTTACGTATATTTATTATTACCACATGTTGCCGTAAAGCCCCAAGCTTCAGCTATGGGGATATAAGGCAAATCCAAAAAAACATTTAGCATTTTATGGTATAATTGATCTAATACGATCTTTGAAAATTGAACATATGTGGTTGTGGCAGAAAGTCTGTCACGTAAAATGTTCAACGAGTCAATTAGTATTCGACAAGCAAAAGTCGTTAAAACAACAAACGGACAAAACGTCTGTGGCAGGTGGTAACAGTCTGTCAGCCTAGGCAGCTATATGCTCTGGTCTAGGAGGGGTAATGGCATACCCTTAACTTGGGGTCATACTCGATTGTCAGAAACAGACTTTCGTTTCATCACCCAAGAATCCCCTGGATTCGTCCATGGGGAGTGTCAATCACAGACGCCTTCACTTCAGGGAAGGTCGTACTAAGTTAATGGCCTTCACGGAACACATCGACCGACAAATGCCACATCCTATACACTTATTCATTATAACCTGAGGCAGCCCATCTCTCCAAATTATGGCATCGTTTCCTCCTGTAAGACAAGCCGTTACACAGGTTCCACAGCCGTCACAGACTTCTGCCCGTATCTGAGAAACAAATTGTATACCTCGAGGAAGCTGGGAGTGTTCAACTAAATACGGCAGCGACCTGCCAATAACCTCCGCTAGGCTTTGAAAACCCTTCTCCTCCATCCAGTTTCCTAAGCCCAAGCGAAGCTCTGCAATTATTCCATAGCCGTAGCGCAAAACCGCCGTACAAATCTGTAAGCTACTCGCTCCGAGCAGTAGGAATTCCGCCGCATCCTGCCAAGTGGTAATTCCGCCACTTGAGGCGATATCCAGATCGACTTTCTGCGCAATCTCCGCAGTACAGCGTAGAGCTATCGGTTTCAAAGCTGGTCCAGAGAGTCCTCCATACGTGGAGAGGCCGGCCACATTGGGATAAGGAATTAAGGTATCTAAGTTTACACCAGTAATACTTTTTATCGTGTTTATCGCACAAACGCCGTCCGCTCCGCTGCGTTCTACTGCCACAGCCGTCGCAATAATATCGGAATCCTGTGCTGATAATTTGATGACAACAGGAACGTTTCCGGCCACTTCTTTCACCCAACGTGCAATTTGCTCCGTCCCTACGGGTTCTTGAGCCGTGGCACATAAACCCCACTCAGCTCCATGCGGAAACCAAATACTGCATTCAATAATGTCTGCCCCCGCATTGACAAACCGTTTGGCGAGTGACTGCCAATCATCCTTCGTATTGGCCATGATACTTGGAATCACAATTTTGTTCGGATAACGCTTTTTTAAGGTTCGCACGGTCTGTTCGACCTCTTCGACCGAATGTTCCGAGACGAGATCGATATTTTGAAGGCCAATAAAAGCTCCGCTTTGGTCTATACTCATAACTAGTGGGAAAACTCGACTTACAATACTGGAATCGACTGCGACCGTCTTTAAGACTGCCCCGGCCCAACCGGCGTCGAAAGCCTGTATTAGGCGCTCAAGTTGATCGGTACTTGGTGAGGGTGCCAAAATAAAGGGGTTTTCGAGTTTGACTCCGCAAAACTCAACGGACAAATCGACTGACATTGCTTTTTACCCCTTCGCTATAGCGGATTTTTTCACGTGAGGGCAATTCATGAATTGCCCCTACAACAATCTGGTCTCCGTTGGAACAACTCACGAATTGCCCCTACAACAATCTGGTCTCCGTTGGAACAACTCACGAATTGCCCCTTACCTAACATACTAGTAGCAAAAAAGGGTGGAAGAGGAATCTCTCCCACCCTCCTTATGATGATTACTCTCGCATTCCAGCATTTGCTTTCAGTTCATCTAAATCTCCGGCACCTTTGCTACCATTAAAGAAAGCATTAAGGAGAATTGCCGCGATCGAACCTAGAGTAATTCCACTATGCATAATGGTCTGACTCCACGATGGGAATAACTTGAAGAAGTTAGGCGCTACGACTGGAATCAAGCCGATTCCAATACTAATAGCAACAATGAACAGGTTATGAACGTTTTTCTCGAAATCGACTTTAGCAAGCGTCTTAATTCCCGTTGCAGCGACAATACCGAACATAGCGATTCCAGCTCCCCCAAGTACTGGGGTAGGTAAGGAAGCAATGATAGTGGCCATCTTAGGGAATAAGCCCAATATGACTAAGATCAGACCGGATGTCGCGACGACGAAGCGACTCTTGACACCGGTTAACGCGACCAAGCCGACATTCTGTGCAAAGGCAGTGTACGGGAAGGCATTGAATACACCGCCGAGTGCAGTAGCCAATCCATCCGCTCTTAAGCCTGCAGTAAGTTCTTCTTGACCAATCTTTTTGTCAACCAGTTCACCGATGGCCAGAAAATCTCCGGTGGACTCAACCATAACGACCAACATGACCAAAATCATGGCAATGATCGCGCCGAGTTCAAACGTCGGATACCCGAAGAAAAACGGAGTTGTAATACCGATCCAATCCGCTTCAGCAACGCCTGAGAAGTTTACCAATCCCATGGGAATGGCTACTACAAGACCGACGAGCAAACCTAGTAACACCGCGATGTGCGAAACGAAACCTTTGAAGAATCTATTGATCAACAGAATGGCCAGTAGCACAATGGCCGCAATCATAATATACGAGAGCGATCCGTAATTCTTATTCCCTACTCCACCTGCTGCCCAGTTTACACCGACTGGCAACAAAGAAACCCCGATGATGGTAATAATCGTACCGGTAACAATTGGTGGAAAGAAGCGGATTAAGCGACTAAAGAACGGTGCCGCTAAGAATGTAAATAGACCAGCGACTATGACGGAACCGAAAATCAAGGTCATACCACCCGTCTTGGCCATAATGACCATCGGCGTAACCGCAGCAAAGGTAACCCCTTGGATAACAGGAATTTTAATTCCGATTTTCCAAATCCCTAAGGTTTGGAGTAGAGTAGCAATACCACACGTGAACAAGTCAGCATTAATCAAAAAGGCAGTTTGGGCTTGTGTTAAACCAGCGGCAGCTGCAATAATTAGTGGAACCGCAACCGCTCCCGCATACATCGCCAACACGTGTTGTAAGCCATACACAAAAAGTTTACCTGGGGGCAGCATCTCATCGACAGGTGCCACAGCATGATTATTTTTCGCCATTATTTTGTTCCTCCTTATTTTTACCCGATATGAGTCCGTTAGCGCTTAGCCACCTCCTTGCCATAGAGTCTCTTCGGAAAAATACACTTAGACGGGATAGCTGATTATCTAGCAAGATTCGTGCCAATTCGATATTTACCGTCAAACAAGCCTATAATAAGTGTTTTTCAAACAGACTCTTTTTTCGTCTTATCATAATGATAAAATTATTCTTAATAATTAAGGCAATTCAAAACCCTATAGACGAAATATTTAATTATTGACCCTAAACTAGTTGCTAGACCTTGGTTATCAGTTTGATAGCCGATTTATCAATACGATAAGGTTCCCATAAACTCTTCAAGCATGTATGCTGTAATAAGAAACAAATCAATTTGGATAACCCTTAAAAGTTGGATTTAACGACATAAATCCATATTATTCGATAAGATTCACCACCCACAATCCATGGGAAAATTAGAGGTCAACGAATAGTCGACCTCTTATCTATGCGCATTATTTTAGATTTTATACAGATAATTGTACTGTTTCAGAACGGTCCAAATAAAGGCTGCAATCGACGGATCGATCGGCACATCAGTATTACCTGATTCATCAAACTTAACCTTGATGACCTCCTCAGCCAGACGAAGCACGACTTCGAACTTGGCGCCAGCCTCTACGACGAGGAAGCCTGAGTTTGGACTGTCTTGGAAGTCTTTTTCAGTCCAGAAGAGGGTTAATTTAACCTTGTAAGGCTCACTAGAATACGGGCAGAAGGTCGCGCAGTTTCCGCAGACATTACACATTCCATCGACGTGCAGAATCTGATTCATATTGGTTAATCCTTGGCCATTGACCGGAATCATCAGATTGGCCCGGTTTGGGCAAACCTCAGCGCAGATATTACAAACTTTATTACACTCTAAGCAGCGGACGGCTTCTAACTCATGATCAGCAACCGGTTTCAGGACGCCTTTCTTTTCCGCAATGTCCAACAGTTGCTGCTCGTTATTAAAGGAAATCTTCGACCTATACTCTTGTTTAAATTCAAGCTGCTCTTTTTCAAGAATGGCCTGAGCAACCATCGTTCCATGCTTTGCCGCTCCAACCACAGTCCATGGCCCAACAAGCGCATCCCCACCAATGAAGACATTTTCCACACTTGTTTCCAGCGTCTTCTGGTTAACAACGATTTTGCCATTTTCCCCTATTTCAAGGCCATTGCTCTTTAAGAGATCATAATCGATCAGTTCACCAATCGCCGCTAACACTGTGTCAACGGCTAACTCTTCCAACGCGCCTTCTTTGGCAACTGGTCTTCTACGCCCAGAAGCATCTGCTTGACCCAGCTCCATCACCTGACACTTCAAGACCCCTTTACTTAAAGAGATGGGTGCCAGAAGCTCCTTAAAGATAACCCCATCTTCTTCCGCATACAGTAATTCTTCGTGGTCAGCCGGCATGTAATCTTTCGTTCTGCGATAGACGACATAAACCTTTTCAACCCCGTTTACTCTCAGAGCAGCTCGAGCGGCATCCATCGCGGAATTACCGCCTCCAACCACAGCCACACTCTTACCGAGCTTCAACTCATCTTTGTTCGCATTAAAGGCTTCTAAGAATGGAATGGCCCCCATGACTTGCTCAGTATCCCCACTGATCTCGAGATCATTGGTCTTTCCGGCACCAATCGCTAAATAAACGTATTGAAACCCTTTCGCTTTGTACTCGTCGACGGAAACGTTGGGATCAACTCCGAACTCGAACTTAACACCCATTTTTTCAATCAGTTGAATGTCTTTTTGGATCGCTTCTCTGGAAATTCTAAAGTCAGGGATCACATATTCGACCGTACCGCCAGCTTTCTCGCGCTTATCAAAAACCGTGACCTCTATGCCCCCTTTGGCCAGGAAATAAGCAGCGGCTAAACCAGCCGGTCCGGCTCCAATCACAGCAACTTTAGCAGAGGACTCAGGCTTAAGTGCAGGAAGCTTTTCCATATAGGCAGCAAAGCCTTTTTCTGCTGCCACTAATTTCTGCCCTCGGATATGCACGGAATCATCATAATCGAGACGAGTACACTTGGTCATACAATTGTGAGTACAAATCGTCCCCGTAATGAACGGGAAGGGGTTTTTGGAGACAATGACATCAAACGCTTCTTCGTAACGTTCTTCCCCTACCAGTCTTAGATACTCTGGAACATCCTGTTCAATCGGACATCCCACCGTACAAGGAGCAATGAAGCAATCAAGGAGAGGGAGCTTAAGCTCTGTTTTACGATTGACCATATCTCTCTTTTCCTTAATATGATTGGCATCCTCAAACGAACTTTCAGCAAGGGCTTTTAATTTTTCCATATCAAGCTTATCGGACTTCTGGCTCGTTATCACTGGCTCTAACAAATCGGCTAATTGCTTAAAGCGCAGATAAGCACCAGGCTTTAACAAGGTAGTAGCGACGGTGATCGGCTGAATTCCTGTTTCAAAAATTCGACGAATATTAAAGGCATCCGCTCCACCCGAAAAGGAGATTTTAAGATCCCCCTCGAACTCTGCCGCTAATTTATAGGCCAGATTAATCGTCAACGGATAAAGCGATCGACCGGACATGTACATTTCCTCGCCCGGCAACTCTGATTTGGTGATTCTGACCGGCAAAGTGTTGGACATTTTGACACCAAAGTCCTTTTGCTTTTCCTTAGCAAACACCTTAAGACGTTTTAACATTTCGACTCCATCCTTAAACTGGAGGTCATGAGTAAAGGATTCTTCTTTAATTTGAATATATTGATATCCCATTTTGTCGAAGGTGTTTCTAACATAGTCATAGCCCAAAAGTGTCGGATTCATCTTGACAAAGGTATGCAATTTCTTTTCGCTGATCAGATATCGAATAATGGCTTCAATATCCTGAGGTGGCGTGCCATGCATTGTCGATAAGGTGATCGACGTACAAATATTAGGGGAAATTGATTCAATAAAGGCTTGATCGATCTTCTCAAACTGGTCGACCTTTTCGAGTAACGAAGCCAGACACTCTTTAAAGATCGAGGTGTTGGTCGCATCTTTAAGCCCTTCAATGAATTGATCAACTTTCGGTGATTTGATCCCCTCGAGATCATAGCCCACACTCATGTTAAACATAAAGCCACGATCACTTTGGTTGAACAACTCTTTTTGCAACACATGCAACGCAAACCAAGCTTTGACATATTCATCAAAGGCACCCATAATCGGCAGTTCTGTGGACCACTCCGTGTTATAGCACTCGTCCTCGGCAAGGATACAAGGCTTAGGCAACTCTAACTCATCCATGATTTGTACGGATTTCAACTCAAAGAAACGACTCCCACTTAGATAAGAAGCAATAATATTTTGCGCCAGTTGGGTGTGCGGACCTGCTGCCGGACCAACTGGAGTCTCCATCGTTTCCCCAAAAAGCTCAAGGCGTTGATCGTTCGTTTTGTGGAAAAACTTAACCTCAGAAACACCGAAGATTGTTTGAGTTCGTTTGTATTCTTCAAACATCCAATTTACTAAGCTCTTAAAAGGAATCGGGATCATTTTATCACTCATCATTAGCATTCACTCCTCAATTCTTCTTCTTTGTTATTTACAGGTTGCCTTATTTCCCTTTATAATGCGGGCTATCCACACAGGTACAGATATGTCCCTCTAACGATTTTTCAGCTGCTTTCAAAATACTTTGATACCCTGTGCACCGGCAGAGATGTCCCGAGAGCTCCCGTTTAAGCTCTTCTCGAGTAAACTCTTTACCACTCTCGGCCAAAGCCGTAGTCGTGAGTACTAGGCCCGGGGTACAGAATCCGCACTGCACAGCCCCTTCCTCGACATAGGCTTTTTGTACCGCTGATAGTTCTCCACTTTTTGACGCCACACCTTCAATCGTCGTGATCTCTTTACCATCCGCCCAAACCGCCAAGTAGATGCAGGAATCCGTCGGTACTCCGTCAATCAGCACGCTGCACGCCCCACATTCTCCAACCCCGCACCCTTTTTTGGCTCCGGTATAGCCTAAGTGATTTCTCAAGAGTTCTAACAATGACTCGCGAATATCTACCTCGATATTAAAAGCTTTACCATTGACTGAAAACGCAATTCGTTTAAACAAGTTCCGCACCTCCTGCGTTGACAAGGGCTATTTTTAAGCCTCGTTGCACAAGTTCTTCAACGAGATGCTCCCGATATTCTTTCGACGCTCGCCAAGACGTTCGCGCTTTGGTCGAGCGAACGGCTAACTTCCCAATCTCTGCCACGGTTTCGACTGAAATGTCTTTTCCTTTAGCAAACTCTTCCGCCTCAAGACACCGCAAAGGCGTCGGACCCGCTACCCCCAGCCCGATTCTGATCTCGTCAAAGATATTGCCTTGCAGCTTGCAGGTTACTGCGACACCCAATGTGGCAATATCCATCGCTTCACGCATCGCAAACTTAATATAGTGCCCGCCAAAGCCCTGGTAATCCTCTGGTGAAATTCGAATTTCCGTGAGAATGTCCCCCGGCTTGAGGGCCACTTTGCCCGGTCCAAGGTAAAACTCCTGGATCGGAACAAGACGCTCCCCTAGAGAATTCAAGATTTTTAAGCGGGCATTGAGCGCAAACAACGACGAGGCACTATCACCAGACGTTGCTCCACTGCAGACATTTCCACCTATGGTGGCAATATTTCTAATCTGTGGTCCACCCATCGAGATGGCCGCTTCCGTTAGTATCGGGATCATTTCCCGAATGATCGGATCCTTAAAAACGCGAGCAAAAGTGGCCATCGCGCCAATCACGATCGTGCCATCCTCAGCTTTTCGAATAATTTCCAAGGATTTAATCTTGCGAAGACTAAACAGCTCCGTGTCTTCAGCCTTTCCGTGCATTTTGATCAAGACATCAGTTCCACCCGCAATCAGTTCCAGCTTGGGTTTTTCCGCGAGCAGGGCAGTCGCTTCAGCAAGGGTATCCGCTTCATAATAACCTGTAATATTGTACATCTCATCACCGCCTTCCTAGATTAATCCAACCTTCTTGAAACCTTCGAACACTCGTTGCGGATTCATCGGCAACCGATTAAAGGCAACCCCCGTAGCATCAAGAACAGCGTTCCGAATCGCCGGAGCTGGGGTAATCGTTGGAGGTTCACCCAGTGATTTAACGCCAAACGGTCCGGTGGGTTCATACGTTTCCACAAAGGCCACACCAATGTCCGGCGTATCCATAATAGTAGGAAGTTTATAATCCAGTAAATTATTATTTTGAGCTTTACCCGTGACTGCGTCGAAGGTCAATTGCTCGGAGAGCGCATAGCCAATGCCCATACTCACTCCACCGTGTACTTGTCCCTCGGCCATGAGTGGATTGACGATCGTCCCCGAATCATGCACATTGTAAATTTCTAAGACTTCGATCTTCCCGGTCTTGATATCGACTTCCACCTCGGTAAAGGTGACTCCAAAGGGGATGGCATTAATTCGAGCATTATTGGAACTATCACTCGTAATCGGCTTAGCATGGACCCGATCATAGTAAGACTGCATCGCGACTTGTTCAAGTGTCAGAACGCTTTCCCCAGAATGTTTATAGATAATCCTCTGTTCCACGAGCTCGAGCTTATCGACAGGAATATCCGTCATACGCGCAGCAAACTCGAGAATCTTGCCCTTCACTTCGAGCGCTGCCTTTTCCACCGCCATCCCCGAAACATAGGTTTGCCGAGAGGCGTAACACCCGGTATCAAACGGAGAAATGTCTGTATCTTGCGTCGAAATAACATGCACCATCTCCATCGGTAGCCCCAGCACTTCGGCCACCATTTGGCCAAAGACGGTATCACTACCCTGCCCGGTATCGGTGGCCCCAATTTGTAGTTGAACCGAGCCATCTTGATTTAAGACGATCCGCGCTCCTGCCAGCTCTAAAGCAACTGGGTACGTTCCCGAAGCATAACTGAAGCAAGCCATGCCCAGACCCCTGAGCTTATTTCCACGTTGTTCTTTATAGGAAGCCTTTTTCTCATCCCATTTAATTAAGGCTTTGCCTTTATCGATACACTCGCGAATCCCACAGCTCGTGATCTTATTTTTGCTGACGGGGTCTACGTACCCAACCTCCACTAAATTCTTCCGGCGGATCTCGATGGGATCCATATTTAAGCGCTTGGCAATATCTTCAAGATGGGATTCAAAGGCATAAAATATTTGTGGGCACCCATAGCCGCGCATCGCCCCAGCGACCGGCAAGTTTGTATAAACAGTGATCGGGTCATATTTCAAGGCCTTCGTCGGATAAAGATATCGGAATTTTCCCCCTGCACTCCCTGCGATCGAATGACCGTGCGAGGCGTAGGCCCCTGTATTCGAGACGGCAGAAATATGGATTCCAATCAGTTTTCCATCCTGATTGATCCCGGTTTTGATCTTGAATTTAAAGGCATGACGCGTTCGCGTGTCAACCATACTTTCTTCCCGAGAGAGTTCGATCTTGACGGGTCTTCCGCCCACCGCTATGGTCATCGCTGCGTTTAAGGGTTCGATACAGACATCTTGTTTATTTCCAAAACCACCGCCGACAAACGGCTTAATCACACGCACCCTACCCCAAGGAAGCCCCAAGGATTGAGCAACCACCCGGCGTACAATTTGCGGAATTTGAGTTGAGGTGACGATCACGATTCGCCCGTCTGAATCGATATAAGCATACGAGGTTTGGTTTTCCATATGGCAATGCTGGACAATACTTGTCTCGTACTCTCCCTCAAAGACATAATCCGATTCCTTGAAGGCTTCTTCCACATCCCCAATGGCGAACCCACCCGAGGCTAGAATGTTCCCTTCATGCTCCTCATGGATCAACGGAGCGCCTTCTTTAAGCGCTGCGTCCGTACTTGTCAACGCTTCCAGCACTTCGTATTCAACCTTGATTAATTGGAGAGCCTTTTCTGCGATCAGTTCATCCGTCGCCACCACCGCTGCGATGTCATCGCCCACAAACCGAGCTTTCTTCGTTAAAATATGACGGTCCTCTACATCCCGATGACCAGGATCGAGCGAGTAGGGATGCCCTGCCGTGCTAAATTTGATCCGGTCCGACTCACATTCCGCCTCGCATTCCGTCTCTGTACCATCATCGACATACCCTGGCAAGGACGTAGCGTAGTTAATCCGCGGCAAGTCCTTATACGTTAGCACAGCTTCCACACCTGGCAAAGCCCTAGCTAGGCTCACATCAATGGATTTAATGATCGCATGCGCATGCGGGCTGTGAAGAATTTTTCCAACCAGCATATCCCTCTCATGAAAATCATCGGTATATTTGGCCTTCCCTGTCACTTTGGCGATAGCATCGACTTTATTAACGCTCTTCCCCACAACTGTGTAAGCCATTTTAATTCCCTCCATCCCAACATTTATCCAATTCAAGACTCCCACTTTCAAGTGCGAGTGGGTCCCAGTACTCTACTCACTCACGCATCTCTCTGCACCCCATAGCCTTGCAGAGAGTACGAAGTCACATCTATTGTTTTACTCCTTTCTAACTGTGCAAAATCCATGCCAACCCTCTGAATTGTCGAAAAGTGGCTAAATTACCGCCTTCCTGCGCAATTCACTCAACAGACCTCTCTCAAAACGATAAACTGACTCAATCGATTTGCGGATAACCACCACTCTTACCGCGCTTATCAATAAGATAAATGTTTATCAATACGATAATTTATTATCATTATGATAATTTTTTCAGTCTTCAAATTTTGTCTTCAGTACATTATGCCCAGAAAACAAGATTTAACTATACATATTAGAGATTATAGCGTGCCAGTTTTCGGTAAAGGGTTGCCACGCCGATTCCCAAGGCCTTCGCCGCTCGCTCTTTCCCCCGTACACTGTCTTCGGAGGTTTGAAGGCAACGAAGGATGGTTTCTCGCTCGAGATTTTCCAGGTTGAAGCCGTCTAGATCCTCATACTTCGGAGACTGCTTCAGTCTTGGGGATAAGTGCTCCTCCGTAAGCGTTGAGTCTTCCGTTAAGCTCATCGCATACTCAAGAATGTTCTGCAGCTCACGGACGTTGCCTGGCCACGTATAATCAAGTAGCCTCTGCCGAAAGCCATCCGTGATAAACTGGACCTTTTTATTCAGTTGTTGATTGTAAACTTTTATAAAATACTCGCATAAAACGGTCAAGTCTTCTTTTCGCTCACGCAACGGCTTGATAACCATCGGAATCACGTTAATCCGGTAATATAAATCTTCTCGAAATTCACCCTTGGCCATCATATCCTCAAGGTTACGATGCGTTGCTGCAATGACTCGGACATCGACCGCCGTCGGCGTGATTCCTCCGATTCGCTCCACTTGACGTTCTTGCAACACTCGGAGAATCTTGGCCTGTAAAAACAAGGGCATATCTCCGATTTCATCGAGAAACAGAGTCCCTTTGTTGGCCAATTCGATTTTTCCGATTTTACCGCCTTTACGCGCGCCAGTAAAAGCTCCCTCTTCATACCCGAAGAGTTCACTTTCTAGTAACGCTTCAGGAATCGCCGTACAGTTAATCGCCATAAACATGCCCTGGTGCCTAGGACTGAGATTATGAATGGCGCGAGCTAACATTTCCTTCCCTGTACCACTTTCTCCTCGAATCAAAACCGTCGACTTGCTCGGAGCAACAACTTGAGCACGCTCACGAATTTTACTCATCGCTTCACTATCACCTAAAATGTCCTGTATCGTATAGCCGGCATTTTGCTGGCTAAGGCGTGTGACAATTTGGCTAATTTCATCAAACGGACGCAGGCTCACGGCAATCCCTCGTATCCCATCTTCGCCCACAATCGGCAAAGCCCGCAAGACCATCTGCACCCGATTTTTCTTGGTTTCGATATGCACTTCTCGTTCGACGACTTCATCGGCGTTTTGTCCGACTTTCAAGATATCTGCCACGATTTGCGCTGAGAAGAGGGAGGATAAATTGCTGCCTGATATCTGCAAATTCGCGCTGAATAAACGCTGGGCAGACTGATTAAAATGGAGGATATTCCCGTCCAGATCCGCTGTGAGTAGCCCTTCATCCAGGCAATCAATAATTGAATTGAGATAGCGGTTCGAGGAAACGAGGCCCGTTAAAAACTCTTGCTCCTTCAATTTTAAGGCTATTGTTTCGGCCATTTTCGTGAGGAAAATTAGATAGGAATGTTGATTTTCCTCGACAAGTTTCGCTTGGGCATCTGTAAAACAAATCAACCCAATCGCGCCCACCGCTTTACCATCCACATTGATCGGGGAAACCACTTCATATTTTTCCGGACAATTACCTCGTGCATTACACGGAGCACAGAGCCGATGCTGTCCTGGGGTTTCGATGATAAACTGATGCCCCGTCCGCAAGACTTCCTGATATACATACCCCTGCCGGTCCATCGATTGACCGACCCCTTTGTGATATTTACCCGTTCCGGCAATCCGAATCAGCTTATGATCGGCGATCTCGATATCGATATTCACAACGGTGGCAATCGCTTCGGCAATTTGTTGGGCATACTCTTTCACTTCTGAAAGTTCAACCATTCAGCTCACCCCCTCTGGACCATAATTTATTTCTTATTAAAAGGGCAACACGATTGCTTCGAAAATCCCTGCATAATAGAGGTAACCAACAGCGAATACATTAACCACTATTAAAAGAGGTGCACCCACCAAAAACTTCGTGTGGGAGGTCTTATGTCGGAAATATTTCATGCCGGTATAAAGACCGACCCCTCCGAAAGCCGCTCCCATCAAGAGCAAACTTGTCTCCGACGTTCTCCACTGCTTCCGTTTCGACCGGCGTTTATCTCTTCCCATCATCATGAAAACGTAAGCATTCCAGAGGACGTAGATGACCGCGAAAATCTTTAAACCGAGCAATCTAATCCCTCCCACTCGCCCTTAAACCGTAGGGGCAATTCACGAATTGCCCTTTCATTACCCATATTGCCTGTTCGTAGTTCTAAAGCCCAGTCCAACGTTGAAAAAGCGCATGCTCGATCCCAAATTGATCCAAGACCCTTCCGACCACATGATTAGCTAAATCCTGAATTTCCTTCGGGTGATGATAAAACCCCGGCGAAGCCGGCATAATCGTGGCGCCCGCTCGAGCTAAGCGCAGCATATTTTCCAAATGAATAATATTGTAAGGCATCTCACGCGGGACGACGACCAGCGGGCGACGTTCTTTCAATGTGACTTGAGCAGCGCGGGCCAATAAATGATCTCCCGTGCCAGTCGACATTAAACCCAGCGTATTCATGGAACACGGGATCACCACCATCCCATGCGTCCGATAAGAGCCACTAGCTAGCGACGAAAACAAGTTAGTATTTTCATGAATTTGAACGTTGTCCGGCAAAGTTGCCCGTTCAATCCCCGTTTCGTAGGTCAGTACCTTCTCCCCAGTCGAGGACATGACCAGCTCAACCTGCCAGTCCATCGCTGCGAGGACCTTAATTAACGTCAGGGCATAAATTGATCCACTTGCGCCGGTCAGGCCCACAATCAAATGTTTTCTCACTCCGCACCTCCATCATACCAAAACTTTCCTACTTCGCTATCTCTGCAACGTCTTTGGTCTGCAGCACTGTGAACTTGTCTTTACGAATCATACTAATCCCCCAAAAGATCACCACAGCGCCAACGCCTTGCATCAGGTGGATCTGTTCCTTGAGTAAAATAGCCGCCGTAATCACAGCTACCACCGGCACAGGATACATATAAGGCATGACACGATTCGCACCGATACGGCTAATGGCATGATACCATACCACAATCGCGAAAGTGGTCACTAATACAATAGCATACAGCATAGAGCCCCAGGCAGCGAAGGGTATCTCGGACCAAGATAACTCTAGAACCCTTTTTGCTCCGATGACCAGGAAAAAAATCGTCCCAAATAAGGAAGCATAGGTCATCGTTTTAAGCGCTGAGTATTTGTTCAACATGCGTTTAGCGAGCACCGGATATAATCCCCAGACACTCGAAGCCAAAATGGCAATCAGATTCCCTCTCATCACGTCCATACCTAGGGCCAATTTGTTCGTCCCAAAGAGCAAGACGAAGACGACTCCTAATAGTGATAAAGCGGTTCCTAATCTCCCTTTGGGTCCTAATCGTTCTTGTCCCGCTAGCCAAGCAAAAATCGCAGTAAACACCGGAGAGATGGCAAGCATTAAGGAGGCATTGGTCGCCGAAGCGTATTTTACAGAAGCCATGAACAAGGTCTGGTAAATCGTAAATCCGATCAGTCCGAGCATCGCCAATTCCCAGCAATCCTTTAACTGAATACGCAGGTCCTTTTCTAAAGCATAAAGCAACAGAAACAGCAGTGGCGTTGCTCCCACAAAACGAACGACATTAAAGGTCAAGGGATCAAAACCAACCATCCCCCATTTTCCAACCGTGTAATTAGCTCCCCAGACCAAGACCACGCCCCAAAGTATCCACTCTGGAAAAACTTTTTTGATAGTCATTAGTTTCCCTCTTTCTCCCTTACCCATACAAAAGACTCCAAGCATCGCAGGCTGGAGTCTGTATTTATTTTGATTAACCTAACAATTGTATCATCGTGGGCTAACTCTTTCAATGGACGAATATACTTATTGACATTCTACTGAACATCTCATATAATAACATTTGTTA
>CAKMJS010000174.1 GCA_927405585.1 uncultured Desulfosporosinus sp. | reverse complement strand
ACTGCGACTTATGACGCACACTCCAGCAGTGTGACGAAAGTCGGATGAGACTTTCGCCACATTGCGACTCGTGACGCAAACTCCTGCAATGTGGATCCGAACACGATAAGCGGACGAGCTTATCGCCACACTGCGTCCCGAAACGAATTCTCCTGCAGTGTGGATCGTGGAACCCCGACTCCCCATAAGCTTAAAACAGATAAATGCAGGATAAGTAACACAAAAAAGTTATCTCCTAAAAGATAACTTTTCGCTTGTTTACCTGGCGATGACCTGCTTTCCCAGGAGCTATGCTCCAAGTATCATCGGCCCTGGAGGTCTTAACTTCCGTGTTCGAGATGGGAACGGGTGGAACCCCTCCGGCATGATCACCAGATGTCTGAGATACGTTGTCCTTTTCGAACACGGAAGTTAAGACCTCCAGGGCCGATGATACTTGGGGCGCAAGCCCCTGGGAAAGTAGGTCATCGCCAGGTAACAAGCGAAAAGGACTATCTCTTACGAGGCAGTCCTTTTCTGTGTTTAGTTATACTGTAATATGGGGCCAGGGTTCCACCCGTTCATCCACACTGCAGGAGTCTGCGTTTCGAGTCGCAGTGTGGCGAAAGGCTCGTTCCGTCGCCACGAAGTATTCGTTATGGGTAGGTGGCTCGGCGATACTCTCCCCCGGAGACTATCGTGCCTTTCGTATACTCGAACACGGAAGTTAAATCCACACTGCAGGGGTTTGCGTTACAAGTCGCAGTGTGGCGAAAGTCTCGTCCGACTTTCGACCTCCAGGGCCGATGATACTTGGGGCGCAAGCCCCTGGGAAAGTAGGTCATCGCCAGGTAACAAGCGAAAGGACTATCTCTTATGAGATAGTCCTTTCTGTGTTTTGATACAGCATTTTTGAAGCATCAAGTTACGGTTTAAGCCGGGGTTCCACCCGTTCATCCAAACTGCTGGAGTCTTCGTCATATGTTTGCAGTGTGGCGAAAATCTCATCCGATTTTCGTATCTCGAACACGGAAGTTAAATCCACACTGCAGGGGTTTGCGTGCAAGTCGCAGTGTGGCGAAAATCTCGTCCGATTTTCGTCCGACATTGCAGGATCTTTCGGTATGAGTCGCAGTGTGGCGAAAGTCTCGTCCGACTTTCGTATCGCCAGGTAACATGTGAAAAGGACTCTCTCGTACGAGTTAGTCCTTTTCTGTGTTATTGAATAATACTGCTAGCCTCTGCCCTAATTGAACCCGATCAATGGCCACCAAACTAAAGCTGTAAACATCATGACAATAACGGAAACTATTGTTAAGCAAAATCCCGCTCGAAATAAATCCCTAGATGTATAAATCCCAGTACTATAAGTAATAACACTTGGCAGTGTTTGAACAACGAGGATAAAACCAAATAAAGTTGCTAAGTTAATGGTCATGGCCACCAGCAGGGGGTTAATTCCAAGTTTAAGTGCAATTTGTAACATAATGGGTATTAAAGTAAGGACAACTGTAGAAATGTTAGTAACAATAAGATGATAAAAATGAGTGAGTAAGGTCAATAATAAAACTACAAGAATAGGGTTAGATAGCCCTGCTTGTAGCCCAGGGAAGGACAATAGTTGTCCAGCTAGGAAATCTGCAGCACCGGAATTATTGAGGGCGGACGCCATTGATAAGCTGGCTCCAATCAAAATAACTGTACCCCATTCGATGTTTTTTAGCTTGTCCCAGTTTGCAATACCAATACCCGGCATTCCCATTAATACTGTTGCTAATATTGCTGGGACCGCAGTAGGTAATCTATGGATTGATTCGGTCATCCAGAGAGCGACTGTTAAGGTTAAGATAATTAGGCATTTCTTTTCGTGAGTAGATAGTTTGCCTAATTTCTTTAGTTCAACTTTTAGCTGATTGATATCAAGTGTTGTTGTTTCTGGAGGGAAAAGCTTAGGAAGGATCAGCCAAGTGATTGGAATCATTAAAAACCAAACGGGCCAGGTTATTTTAAACCACGTAAAATAATAGATTTCTAGCCCAAGGATGTTTCGTAACAGATCGACGGTTAAAACATTAGCCACGGCAGCTGGTATCAAACCAACTCCACTGATAGCTGTTCCGAAAGTAAGCCCAAGGATTAAAAGCTTTGCTACATTGGAGTTTCTGGAGAGTTTCATGGAAATAATTACTGCCATAACAGCTGGTAGAAGGAGAGTGGTTCTTACTGCGGTCGCCGGGATAAAAATGCTTAGAATCTGTGGAGCTAACAATACACCTAGCAATACACCGTGAATACTGCCCCCGAATCTGATAATTGAGTAATTGGCAAAGCGTTTCCCGAGAGTTGTACTATTAACCCCTTGAGCCATCATAAACCCAGCCATAATTAGGAAGGTAGAACCATTAGAAAATCCAACCAAGGCAGTATCGAGGGAAGTGGCATGAAGAACAGGTAGTGCAACGATCACTAATAACGAGGTTAAAGCGAGTGGGATTGGTTCTAGTACCCATAACCAGACTGAGGCCCCTGTAATCCCAACTGTAGCCCGGAGGGACCAAGAGAGATGATCAGGTAAAGTATAAATAATTAGTAAGAAGATAACACAAGCAGCCAGTAATGCTAGATACACTAGCGGTTTCTGTTGAAATCGCGAATTTTCCATAACTTACATACCTACTAATTCTTATAATTTTCTGAATATTAACTGAAGTTATTTTATCATTATTTTAATCATTTAAAAGATATTAGAACATATTGGTCACAGTATTGTGATAACCAAAAAGACCAATATACAAGAACTATAGATTAATATATAATTAAGTTCTATATTTAGATAATTCTTTAAGAAGGATTTTTAACACTTTAAGACGAAATACAGAATCTTGGCGATTATTTTTTGAAAGTATAGAAATGGTGGTGTAAAACTTGGTTGAAAAACAGCGAGTAATTCAAGAATACGTACCGGGAAAACAAGTAACTATGGCTCATATCATACCGAACCCTCAAGGGGATATACATGAGCGATTAGGAATAATGACCAAGGGAGCCATAGGAATTATGACTATTACCCCGAGCGAGGCAGCAATTATTGCAGCTGATGCGGCAAGTAAAGCGGGGGATATCGAACTTGGATTTTTAGATCGTTTTACTGGTTCGTTAGTTATCACTGGTGATGTATCAAGTGTCGAGGCAGCCTTACATGCTGCTGTTAATACTTTAGTTAACGTATTAGGATTTACTCCAACTGAGGTGACTAGAAGCTGATGGGTAAAATATTACTCATTGGGGGAATCGGGGCAGGTAAAACCTCTTTGAAACAAATGCTTATGAATGAACACGTCAGCTACCGGAAAACTCAAATGTTAGATTATTCTAAGGTATTTATTGATTGTCCGGGCGAATATCTTGAGATACCCCGTTTTTACCACGTCTTGATTGATGCTAGTCACCTAGTCTCAGAGATATGGGCTCTTCATGATGCTACTAAGCAAAGGACTTTTTATCCACCAAAATTCGCTAAGGTTTTCAATAAACCAATTATTGGAATTATTACGAAAGTCGATTTAGAAAACGCCAATGTTGAAAAAGCTGCTTCGTTGCT
Organism: uncultured Desulfosporosinus sp.; assembly: GCA_927405585.1. Lineage (GTDB taxonomy): Bacteria > Bacillota > Desulfitobacteriia > Desulfitobacteriales > Desulfitobacteriaceae > Desulfosporosinus. Next base: position 7,695 of record CAKMJS010000174.1, on the reverse strand, counting down.
AAGCTATGCTGGGATTGAAGCACCCTTTTATTCAACATCTATCATGGATAAGGAAGGGATTGCTTCATTGCGTATACGACTGGAGGCCTTGAATGAATTGCACAACCATTAAGGGCTTATGTGCCAAACACACAAACCTCACGGAAGAAGACATTAAGATCTTAGAAACGATGGCACTTCAAATTCCACATACCTCTGAAATGACAGGAACAGATATCTTCATTGATGCTCCGCTGAAAGATGGGATCGATGCAATAGTATTAGCTTGGGCCTGTCCGGGTAACCAGTCTTTATATGGGCATAGCGTTGTAGGCGAATTGGCTTTAGCAACCAGTGAACCGGCGGTTTATCGAACCCTAAAAACCGGTGAAACCTGCCGGAATGTTCGAGGAGTTAGCCAAGAGGGGATTCCTATTGCTCAAACAGTGGTAGCTATCCGTAATACAACACAGGACGTGATTGGTACCCTAATTATGGAACGGGATATTTCTGAGGAATTGCGTCAAGAAGAGCAAGTAGAGTTTTTGACGCAAACGGCTGAACGTCTAAGTAACACTTTGATGTATCTGTCAATGACTGGTTCACAGTTTGAAAATTGGGTTGGTAATGGTATATTTGTCTTAAATAAACATAGTAAAATCACCTATGTTAATAAAAAGGCATCTGAGATTTATCAACAATACCATGGCTTTGAGGCTCTTGGGCACGATTTCTTATTTACCATGTTTAATTGTTCAACATTGAATGAACTATTAGAAAATCTTAAAAACCCAGCTGAGTTTTGTATTCTGAATAAGAGTTATCTTTTCGAGTCATATCCCTTGGTAACCTATGGTGATCTAAGTGGGTGTGTTATATCGTTTAGAGACATAACAGACCTTCGCAAAAAAGAACAGGAATTAAGTGCAAAAAGTACGGTCATCCGGGAAATTCACCACCGAGTGAAAAACAATCTCCAAAATGTGGCGGCGTTACTTCGTTTACAGATGAGACGGTCAGATTTAGATGTCGTAAAAGCAGAGTTTTCAGCTAGCATTAATCGAATCATTTCCATTGCCATGGTTCACGATGTTTTTGCCTGTCAGAACTGTGACTCGGTTGATTTAAAGGAACTTTCCCAGCGTATTCTTAGTAGCTTATTAGAAAGTTCGATGTCACCGGATCAGAGTATTATGGCCCAAGTTGAAGGTCAAAATCTTCATTTGCCGAGTTTTCAGGCTGTTCCCTTAGCTTTAGTTATTAATGAACTGTTGACGAACAGTTTTAAACATGGGGTTCGATTTTTGGAGAAAGGTGTTATTATTGTTTCAATTACTGAACAAGGAGAAGATATAGTTCTTACCGTAAGTGACAATGGACCGGATCCAACCAAACCTTTTGATCAAGTGAAACAACGACGATTGGGTTTACAGATCGTTGATTCACTCGTGAAGGAACAATTAGGTGGAGATTCTAGAATGGAACGAATAGATGGAATGACTATTGCAACGGTTAGCTTTCCAAAACATAGTTCGGAGGGGGAGTTATGGGCCAACTATCCATATTAATTGCAGATGATGAGGCACTCATTCGCTTGGATATTAAGGAAATGTTACAAGGGGCTGGACATATTGTTTGCGCTGAAGCTAACAATGGCCTCAAGGCGGTTGAATTGGCTAAAGCTTTCGCTCCAGACATGGCAATTCTTGATGTGATGATGCCTGGGCTTGATGGACTGGAAGTAGCAAAAATCTTGCAATCGCTGAACATTCCTGTTTTATTGCTCACTGCTTACAGTCAGTCTAAATTTATTAACAGAGCAGAGAAAGTTAGTGTGTATGGCTACCTTGTCAAACCCATAACTGAACGAGATCTTTTGCCAGCGATTCAAATTGCTTATGCTCGCTGGAGAGAGATGCAAGATGTCCGCTTTAGATTGGAGACTACTCAACAAGAGCTACAAAGTCAAAAACTCATTTCTCGTGCTAAAGCGATCCTTGCGATTCGTGAGAGAATTACTGAATATGAAGCCCATCAATTACTAATCCATCGGGCTATGGATTTACGTATTACAATGGTTAATCTTGCTGAAAAGATTATAAAACAGGATTCAAAGGTGCTTTTAGAGCATGAGTAAAGTAAAAAAAGTATTATTATACTAAGTAAATTAGCAGGAATAGTGTAATAAACAGCGAATTACTAATATATTATTTATGGTGACATAATGTGCCTGTCCGAGACGTTTGTTCTAACAAAGGAATAGCGGGCAATAATGCCCTTTATCACATCCTGGACTTCCGGGTTGTGATAAAGGGCATTATTTTTTCTAGTTTCAGAAAGGAGAGATAAATTGCCAAAACGGTCTCAATTAAATGTTCTCGGCAGGTATCAAGTAACTCACCTAAAACAATAAAAGGAGGTCCTTTAGTATGACAACGGAGAATAAACTCGTAACCCCCGGAACAGACGGAAATGTACATTTATCAAGGGTACTTAAACCAATTCATTTATGGGCTCTCGCAGTAGGCTTAGTCATCTCGGGAAACTATTTCGGCTGGAGCTATGGTTTTGGTGCAGGCGGGCCTATGGGATTAGCCCTAGCGTTAATTCCAGTTACGATCTTTTATGTAACCTTTATTTTGTCTTACTCTGAGCTGGCAACGGCTATACCCCATGCTGGCGGTCCCTCGGCCTATGCCCGCAGAGCAATGGGTCCATTTTGGGGGTATATGAATGGTATTAGCTGCTTAATCGAGTTTGTGTTTGCTCCACCCGCCATTGCGCTGGCTGTCGGTGGGTATATACATTTTATGGTTCCAGCCGTACCAACATTAACGGCAGCGGTCGCCGCTTTCTTATTTTTCATTTTTGTGAATTACTTAGGAATGAAAACCTCAGCTATGGTAGAATTAGTAGTTACTGTTATTGCCTTAGTAGGTTTAGTTATTTTCTGGGTTGCTGCAGCTCCTCATTTTTCGATGGCGCGAGTCGTAACAGAGCCGCTCCTTCCGTTTGGAATGAAAGGCGTCATGGCGGCGGTTCCGTTTGCAATCTGGTTCTATCTCGCCATTGAAGGTGGAGCCATGGCTGCGGAAGAAATGGTAGACCCACAAAAAGATATCCCAAAAGGTTTCTTAACTGGCATGGGAACCTTGATGGTTATGGCCTTCCTAACCCTTTTCCTGACGGCAGGTATAGCAGATTACAACTTAGTCTCAGCAGTGGACTTTCCATTGCCCATTGCTTTAGCTCAAGTCTTCGGGGATAATTCCTTTATTGTTATTTTAGTCAACATCATTGGTTTGTTTGGCTTAATTGCTTCCCTACACGGGATTATCGTGGGTTATTCTCGTCAAACTTATGCCATGGCACGCACTGGGTATTTGCCAAAGTTCTTGGCGTATCTTGATCCTAAGCGTCATACTCCAGTATGGGCACTGTTAGTTCCAGGGCTTGTTGGATTGGGTGTTGTTCTTACGGGTCAGACAGCTATTGTGATCACCATTGCAGTTATTGGTTCTGTTGCCCTTTACATGCTTAGCTTAATCAGTCTGTTTATCTTACGCACTAAAGAACCTAATCTCAAGAAGCCCTTTAAAGTATGGTATCCTGTGATCCCAGCCATAAGCTTTATTACAGGCATTTTTCTGACGATAAGTGTTCTAGTTTCAAGTGTACCTGCTTTGAAATGGGCAGCTCTTGTTTATGCTATTGCTATCGCCTACTACTTTGTTTGGGGTAACAAGAATATCCGACCCTTTGAAGAAGAGTTTGGCGTTTTAGATGAACTGGATAGCTAATTTGAATCCAGAGCGATGAGTCTTCTTAAATGATTGGAGTTAAGAAACATTATGGCTAAAGAGATGACACTAGTCAGTGTGGGGATTGATGTCGGAACAACAACGACTCAGTTGGTCATTTCGAAGCTCACCTTAGTCAATGTAATGCCCGGTAGTCAAGTACCAAAGGTAGAAATCAGTCATAAAAGTATAACTTATATGGGAGATGTTCACTTTACCCCTTTTGAAGATCGTCAACATGTCGACGGTCTTGCACTTCGCGACATTGTAGCTAAGGAATATGAGAAGGCGGGAGTAAAACCTGAACAGATCGATACTGGGGCCATTATTATTACTGGGGAGACCGCTAAAAAGGAGAACGCCTCGGAAATTATCCACTCTTTGGCAGATTATGCGGGAGATTTTGTCGTTGCAACGGCTGGACCAGATCTCGAAAGTGTGATCGCTGGAAAAGGATCGGGAGCTGAGGCGCTCTCCAAGCGCTTACATGCGTGTATTGCCAACATCGACATCGGTGGAGGGACTACGAATATTGCTTATTTTGATCGAGGTAAGTGTATAGGGACAGCATGCATTAACGTTGGTGGTCGATTATTCGAAGTTGATCCAATGACGCATCGTTTAACTTACATATCCTCACCTGCTCAGAAGGTAATGGATCATTATTATGCAAATAGTTATCAAGCTCAAAGTGGGGACGAATTGTCTATGATTCAAACCTGCTTACGGAGTATGGTAGAATGTGTTGAACGGGTCATTTTGCACGAACCATTACTCGATCAGGACAGACTTCTGGTAATGACGAATTTGTTACCTGACGTTAAAATTGACGGAGTAGTCTTTTCTGGAGGGGTTGCAAAATATATCTATCTTCCTGGAATTAAAGAATGGTGGATTCATGAAGATGTAGGGCCTCTTTTGGCTAAAGCGTTCATGGAAAGCCGTATTCATTCTTCGTTCGCCATTCATGAGGGATCTGAGACGATTCATGCCACAGTACTTGGGGCGGGTGCCCATACGGTGAATGTATCAGGATCGACTATTACAGTTAGCAAGCACACACTTCCATTACGGAATCTACCTGCAGTGTACCCAGAATCTACTGCGAGGGGTATGCTTTCGTGGCTTAAATCCGCTGAGAATTATACTGATTCTCTCTACCATACAATGGCGTTAATTGTCCCACGCCTCCCCAATACTGACTTTCTAACGATTCTATCCTTAGCAGAAACACTATCCCGAGAACTACCTTTAATTATGGGAGAGCCTAAAGTGATCGTTGCCCAACAAGATATTGCTAAAGTTCTTGGACAAACTCTGCAAAGACTTCTTCCTTTGATTCCAATCGTTTGTTTGGATGGTATCGAGCTTGCCTTTGGAGATTTTTTGGATATTGCCAAACCATTACCAGATCAAGATGCAGTTCCTGTAATTGTTAAAACTTTAGTATTTGCCCGATAATACTCTTTTTAGAAAGGATGTGAAATTTGTGAATCTGAAGACACGACTTTTTGGTCAAACGTTTAATTTTAAAAATGTTAAAGATGTTTTAGCAAAAGCGAATGAAATCAAATCAGGCGACATTCTCGCAGGAATCGCGGCTGAAGACGCCCAAGAACGGATCGCTGCCAAACGAGTTTTATCGGAGTTAACTCTGGAAGATTTACGGAGGAATCCGGTCATTCCACTTGAAGAAGACGAAGTATCACGTATTATTGATGCCGATGTCAATGAACCGATCTATCACACGATTAAGAACTGGAGTGTTGCAGAGTTTCGAGAATATGTACTGAGAACTGAAACTACGGGATCGGCCCTTCATAGGATCAGTCGGGGTCTCACTTCAGAGATGGTCGCTGCAGCTACCAAACTTATGAGTAATCTCGATTTGATATTAGGTGCCGCCAAAATTCAAAATTTAGCTCATTGTAATACAACGATTGGAAAAGCAGGGTGCCTCGCTTCCCGACTTCAACCGAATCATCCAACGGATGGGGTTGATGGGATTTTAGCCAGTATGCGAGAAGGGTTGTCTTATGGGGTTGGAGATGCCGTGATTGGACTAAATCCTGTTGACGATTCCGTTCCCGCTACCATACGTAGCTTAGAAACTCTCTATCAGTTTGTTGAGGAATGGAAAATACCGACTCAAATCTGTGTTTTAGCACATATTTCTACTCAAATGAAGGCCTTGAAAAAAGGGGCTCCCATTCATTTATTATTCCAATCCATTGCTGGCTCACAAACAGGTAACGAGGCGTTTGGAGTTAGTAAAGACATGCTTGACGAGGCTTATGCTCTCGGCTTAAAAGAAGGGCGTGCAACCGGACCCAATATTATGTATTTCGAAACAGGTCAAGGCTCAGAACTTTCGTCTGAGGCACACCACGGTGCGGACCAAGTGACGTTAGAGGCACGTTGTTACGGATTAGCCCGTCATTATAACCCATTTTTGGTGAATACCGTCGTTGGTTTTATTGGTCCGGAATATCTCTATGATACACGTCAAGTGACAAGGGCTGGCCTTGAAGATCATTTCATGGGTAAACTCACGGGTTTACCAATGGGGGTCGATGCTTGTTATACTAACCACATGAAAGCAGATCAGAATGATATTGAAAATCTGGCGACTCTCCTGGCAGCGGCAGGGTGTACTTATTTCATGGGAATCCCAATGGGGGACGATGTCATGTTAAACTACCAGTGTACTAGCTACCACGATATTGCGACGTTAAGAGAACTGTTTAACCTAAGACCGTTGCCTGAGTTTGAAACTTGGGCAGAATCAATGGGAATTTTAGCTAAGGGAAGACTTACGGCCCGTGCTGGTGATGCAACGATATTCACAAGGTAAGGGGGGATAAAAATGAGCTTAGAAGATAGTGTTCGTCTGATTGTGGAAGAGTTGCTTAAAGGCATGGAGAAGGAGAAGAATCAAAGTTCAAGCGGTGCTTCACTTTTAACAGTACCATCGACTATGGACGAATGTGAGATAACTGATTTAGCAGAAATCGATTTGCAGCGTTATTTACAAGTGCCCAATCCAGTCAATAAATCACTTTATGAAGAAATGAAGCTTTCAACGCCGGCTCGAATCGGAGTTTGGCGTAGCGGGCCACGTCCTTTGACCGATACGTTACTTCGTTTTCGTGCAGATCACGCAGTAGCGCAAGACTCTGTACTTGGTGAAGTTCCAGAGGATTTCCCTGCAAAGTATAATATGGTTTCCCTTCAAACTCTTTGTCAGTCGAAAGATGAATATCTAACGCGACCGGATTTGGGGCGAAAGCTTAATGATGAAAATTTGGAAATTCTCAAAAGAGGGTGCCCAAAAGGCGCTATGGTGCAAATCATCGTTTCCGACGGGCTGTCCAGTAAAGCCGTTGAAGCGAACATTCCTAATCTCCTTCCAGCTTTAACCCAGGGACTAGAGGGAATGGGTGTGAAATTAGGAACGACAATCTTTGTTCGACATGGAAGGGTTGCCGTGATGGATACAATTGGTGAAGAGCTGAAACCTGAAGTTGCGGTGATTCTGATTGGAGAACGCCCCGGTCTAGGAACGGCTGAGAGTATGAGTGCCTATATGGGTTATAATCCAAGACTAGGTATGGTCGAGAGTGAGCGTACCGTGATCAGCAATATTCATAAAGGTGGGACTCCAGCAGCAGAAGCAGGAGCGCATTTGGCTAGCTTAATCAAAAAGATACTGGATGTTAAGGCTTCGGGTGTAAAACTAGAGTAAAGAACTCGAAGAATCGTAATTATATTTGAGTGAATGAAAGGAGACTAACAAGATGGCTATAAGAGATGATCTGGTTGCGCTAGGAATGGTCGAAACCCGAGGAATAGTAGGAGCAATCGAGGCAGCCGATGCAATGGTCAAAGCAGCGAATGTGACGTTAATCGGCAAAGT
>CAKMJS010000173.1 GCA_927405585.1 uncultured Desulfosporosinus sp. | reverse complement strand
ATTCCTCATAAAATAGATAAGGAGATCAAAATAACCATCGCTGTGTACGACGAAGAGATTATAGTTTTCTACTGGACTGGTCACACTCACTTTGATCCTAGCCCTTTTGAGGAAGATGAAGGAGACTATTGGATAGAAGATGCAGTCGGGTTTGTTTCAGAACTACTTAATGGAAATTTTGAAATAGTTACAACTTTTAAGGGAGATGTTCCAACCAAGGCAGTAGTATATTATTTAACAGAAAACGGCGAAAAAGAATTTTTCTCCTCTACCCGAAATCTCAACATAGCAACTTTTAATCCACTTTTAAATAAACGAAAAGTTGTTAAACGAGTAAGTTATAGATGTGAAAACGTCACATAGCACGCAGTTCTCACGTTTCATAGATGCATGCTGTAGGATGCTACGGGAACTGCAGACGTTATGTGAATGGATTATCGTCAGTTCGCATTATTCTTAAACCCTACAGTAATATAATGCCTCGCTTTAGAGTCGACGGTATTTGTAAGAAACTATGTGATAGACTAAAATAAGGCTCTGTCACATCAAATGGTTGATATTTGGCAGATTTGGAAGACGAAACAAAACTGGCAAAAGGTTAATTAGGCTAGGAATTGGGCAACTAACCAACTCCTAGCCTAATCACAACTTACTTTATGATCGCTTCTAATTTAAGAATAACCTCTTCAATCGTTTCTTCAGGCACTTTGCATATAAAACTCGCGTTTCTAACTCTCCAGTCTAGAGATTTAATTTGATCTGCCAACACAACGCCTCTGATTTCTAATTCCTCTGGAAGTTTAACTTCGAATGGAAATCCTTTTACCCGGCTAGTAATCGGACAAAAAATACCCATCCCGGTCTTGCTATTATATTCCTTTGCTGATATAACCAAGGCAGGTCTGGTCCCCTGCTGTTCATGCCCGGCCTGTGGATTTAACTGAATCCATACTATATCACCACGTTCTGGCGCATACTTATTCACCATTTTTCCCCTCCGACTGGCTCTCCCCAATCTATTTCTTCCGCCTCATATTTTTCAGGGATTTGGGCAAGTAATTCTTTTAAATCGTATTTTTTTCGAGTGACGATGATCTTATCTCCATCAAGTTCGACATCAATTGGGGTCCCATCATTAATTTTTATTGAATTAGCCATTGAAGCCGGTATTCTTATACCAATGCTATTACCCCATTTCCGGGCCATTGCCTCCAAAGTGTATCACCTCTTTCTTTTTATTAGTTTATACAAAGTATATACATTATTATGAAATTTATCAACTTGAAAAAACCGACAAAGTTCAATCAACCACTGTGACATAGAAAATTCAGAAAGACCAAAATAACTTCGCATAATTCTTATACTGGTGACCATCAGTATGATAATGTGACATGAATTGTTTATATACAACCCGATAAATCTGAATTTGAGGTGAGATGCTATGAGCACATATACAAGAGAAGAATTAGGAGGAGTTCTACAAATTGTTTCTTCAACTATTAGTAGATGTGAAAAATCACAGCCAAAATTTATGGAGGGTACCTCTCAGCACACACTCCTTAAGAACAGGATAAAAGCAATGTATATTTCAAAATCATTGATAACTGATGAAATTAGTAAAAGAGGTTAAATTCTAATTTGTAGAGATGACTATATGGACATTATTTTAAGACTTTAGTTGTGTCGCATTATCTTAAACCCAGTAGTAGAAATGCCTGAACACTACCAATTATTCTTATTCGCGACCCAATGTAGGTTGTTGTGAACTACAAGATGGCATCAGTAGGATAAATGGAATTCATAATTTATTAGGTTAGCATTTCCTAAACTCATGTTGTTTTGATTTGGACGATACTCTTATTTTAGATTCGTTAAATGCGAAGGGGATTATAATGAGTTTCAATTTAAATAATTATCCTGATACAAAAAAAGAAAAAGCCACTAAAGTGCTAATTACTGGTATGTCAGGTACGGGTAAATCAACTGTACTTGAGAAGCTTAGTGAACGTTGATATACAGCAGTAGATACCGATGGTGATAAATGGAGTCACTGGATTACCTTGCCAGATGGTTCTAGTGACTGGGTTTGGCGTGAAAATTCAATCAGAAACTACTTAAAACACATCAACAAGGTACCCTTTTCGTTGCTGGATGCAAGTCGAATCAAGGCATGTTCTATCCATTGTTCGACCATGTTGTCTTACTAACTCCTGCAGAAATAATTCTCAAACGCATTGATATAAGGATAAAAAGGCACTCATAGGGTTTTTCCTAAGAGTGCCTAAACATTTTTTAATGTAATGTATATTGAACAGGTTGAACATCGTCTCTTTTTGACCTTATTATTTGCTCAGTGGTTTGTTCTGTTGATTGTAAGTAATCATTTTTAGGTGGAGTATCAAACAAAGAATTATCACCTAGTTTAGCAGCTGTGAATACTGATGCTAAACCAAATAATGCATGAGATAGTAGATACGAAAGATTACTATTAGCATCTTTTGGCTTCACCTTGTTTTGGGCAAAGCCACTAATTATAGCTGTTATCATCGATCCAAACGTAACTCCCAAAAATATACCTTTAGGAATTAATTTGTCTCGCCCAAACGTAGTGAGGATTTTAACTGCTGATACTCCGCCGACCATACTTAACCCTATATTCATCATTGTTCCAAGAAGTTGTCCTTGCCATTTTTCAGCTTGTCTACGAGAAGATACCCACACTCCAGCTGCTGTCGTTGCATAAGACCGTTGTGAAATTCTCATTTTCGAGGAGAAAATATCACTTCCCATTAATACTATTAAACCAACGATACCTGATATCATTCCAAGATAAATTCTATCGTTTATTTTTTTCATACTTTTTTAACACTCCTTTTTCTTAGAGTTTCCTTTTTGAAAAATTCGATGCTGGAAATTTGTGAGATTAAATGTCTTTAGAGGGTTGTGATAAGTTAAAGTGTGAATATCCTTCGCTAAAGACCCAAATTTTGAACGTATCTTTAAAACTTTTGACGAAAAATTGGAGATTCATATTCCCATAGAGGTTTGTTATTTGATAATCTGAGATATAGTATAAATGCCGCCCACCTCTTTGTATGTGGAACGGCATTCGTAGGATAACTGGTTCTAAAAAACTTGAGTTAATTAATTTTTAATGAGCATACTTAAATATTATCCGAACAAAATAAAAAGCAATATATATATGTAACTAACCTGTTGAGGAAGCGATGTAGCGATGAGCAAAGTTGAAGATACCTTCTTGATAACTTTAATAGCAGGAATTCCTGCAACAATACTGGAAATGATAATTCATTGGACACTATTTCTGACCAAAATAACCAGTCAAAACCCTTCTTTATTCCATGCTAGACTATTAACCAATAGAATTAATGTTTCCACTTCAGAAGTCATACTTGGAATTATTGGAAATTTAGTTGCAGGAGGCGCATTTGCTTTATTAATTATACTATTTCTTAAGTATACTGGTGTTGACTATGCCCTTCTTAAAGGAACACTAATAGGTCTTATTAACGCCATGATACAATTTTATATTTTAACCCGTTTATTTACTCCTGACCCAACCCCAATTATTCCTTCCTCTATAACTATATGGGCGGTATATATCGTCTATAGCGGTTGGGGTACGTTAGTTGCTTATATAGCAACAAGATACTGTCGTATAAAAGTTGCAGATTCTTAAGTCGGCTAAAACAAAAATTTTAACTTTCAATTATATGCTCTTTCATTTTGTTCCCACTTGTTAGCATTATTCTTATACGGGTTGATAACCATAAATCGCATGGTAAATCGCATACTTTCAGCATCTTTCCAACATCATAATTAACAAGTTTTTAGCACAAAAATCACACAATATCCAACAACGCAAGGGGTTCCATGTTTAGGTGAGAAAATAAAATTTTAACAAAAAAAGAAGTACAAATCATATTACAGATTCGCACTTCTTTTATGTTAAATTCATACGCTATAACTGATAATATGCACTTACAGTTAAAACATCTGATTTTGCCGAGGATGACGAAGTAGGAATATCTCAATCTCATCTTTTGTAATTCGATAAAAAACCTCAGGTCTTATCCTGTTGCTTTATACTTTTAATATAGGTGATGGTCTTCAGCATCCGCCTTTGTTGTATGAACAGTGCCGCGCGGATGCTGAGGCGGTGCATAGATAGAGTACAATTTAAGCGGTACACGGCCCGTATTTATCAGATTATGCCACTTACCTGCTGGTATCCATATGGCATAATTATCACCCACTCTTTGTTGGTAATAAAGCTTGTCTCTGCTGTCTCCCATTAAAACAAGGCCTTGACCTTGTTCAACGCGAATAAATTGGTCAACATCAGGATGCATTTCCAATCCTATGCTATCCCCCACATTGATGGTCATTAAGGTAAGTTGTAAATAAGAGCCGGTCCACAAAGCGGTACGGAAGGTGTTGTTCTGCAGAGTAGCCTCTTCGATATTCACAACAAAGGGGTTTGGTCCGTAGTCTCTTAAAGGAAGCATTCTCCCTGGATACATTGGTGTGTCAGCCCAGCGAGGGCAGGGATAATTATATGGGTAATATCCATTATACATTTTGTTCCATCCTTTCAATACTTAATAATTTATTGATGTGCCAATGAAAGCCAACAAGATCACTCTTTCAACAATTAACCAATATATGGTATATTGATATTGTATGATGTCACATCGCCCACAGTGTTTGGTCTAAATAGTAGTTTAGTTTAAATTGGATGAAAGCAACTATTGACCAATATATTTTGAGATGGTGTAACGCATTCATTAAGGATATGCTAAATAACCTTAATGAAGAAACTTGTCCCAACGAACTATATTGGCATACGAAGAAGTAGTTCGCATTTTTCTTATTCCCTACCAAATGTAGAATGATGTAAACACGGCGAAAGCTGCTATCAATCGATGCCAGTTTTGGACTTGGAGAAGCACTGGTCTCTGGCTTGGTCTCTGCCGATTGTTATAAAGTACAAGAAGAGAAAATCGTCGATAAGATGATAGCAACCAAAAAATTGGCTATTTATGGACTAAAAGAAGGTGGAACAGAGACACAGCAAATCCATCCTGATCAGCAAAAGACTCAAACACTTACCGACCAACAAATTTTACAACTAGCACTTATTGGAAGACAGATAGAAGCTGATTTCGGTTGCCCACAAGATATCGAATACAACACGATCCGCTCATAAAAGACGCATTGATGACCATCATAGAGCGGAGGTATTTTATAAAACCGTTACCGAATGATAAGAAAGAACAGAGTCCCAGTAAAAGCAATAAAGGCATGTCGTCTGCGGATATTCAGGCACAGGTAGGAAGCGACCCAGCAATTGTTTCTAGTTTGATTAAGAGTAGTCTAACATCGATAGAAGAGTTAAAACAAAACATCCAAACGAAATCAGGATCAGATTTAGTTGATTTTATTCTAGAAGATATCCAGCAATTAAAGAAGTTTTTTATTTGACCCTCAAAGTTTGGGGGTGATTATGGCCAAATCTTCCTTCAATTGATGGATAGAGTGCGAACTTAAAAAGACTTGACACATAGTCGAATAAATGTTAGTTTTCCAAACATTTATTGTTGTATAATCCATTATAATTGGGTATAGTTAGTGGTTTATATAATGAAACAAATTAATGACAGGCTTAAGGAGGCTAGGAAAAACATCGGAATTTCCCAGGATGAGTTAGTCAATGGCTCGGAAAACGAAAGTGTACAGATAAAATTACGATAAAAAATATAAAATAACCTAAAAGAGGTCCCGTCCTCTAAGTTCGGAGCCCTGCTATTTTAGGTATAACAATTACCCGATGAATTTCGCGCATTGGTATCATTCAACTGCCACAACACATGTGGAGTGCGTATGTCTTTTGAAGAAGACTATGTGAAAAAGCATAGCAGGAAGATAGGAATCGAATCTTTAGGAGAATTAATTATAGGAGGACATGTTATGAAAATATCAAAGAAAGATGCGTTGACTTGGTTTGAATTCTTTTCAATTTTGCCAGAGGATGAGGAAGTTATGACAAAACAACAAGAAATCATTTACGCTACCTTTGCACAAATTGAGGCTGCAATCGATCATAGAAATGATATTTTAATGTCGGAAATCAGAGGCTTGAAAACTTTGGAGAATAGAACTTTTTTTGTGGGAAATGAAAGCAAATTCCCCAAAGGATGTCGTTCTTGTCTGTTGGGAACCGGTTTGAGTGCAATCAGGAAAACGAACAAATGTAACTTAGAGTGTAAGTTCTGCTATCATTATGGAGAACTGGATGATATTGCTCCGGTTGGCGAAGGTATGTGGGAAATCGGAGGCACAAAATTTTATGAGAAGGACATTGATTTACTTCTTTCCATCCAACAGAAGCCCACGGGCATTGCCTACGTTTATTTAGAGCCGTTCATGGAAATTGAAAAGTACTATCCGGTTATAAAGAAATTCAGTGATGCTGGGATTCATCAACATCTCTATACAAATGGCACTTTAGCTACGGAAGAGACGTTGAAAGCTTTAGGTGAAGCCGGTCTTAACGAGTTGCGTTTCAACCTGGGTGCCTCAAATTGTTCGGACAAAGTGATTAAAATTATGGCAATAGCGAAAAAATACATTAAAAATGTAGGTATTGAAACGCCAATGACTCCTGAGTTCTTCGAAACTTTTTTCAAGAAGAAGCAAGCGATCTTAGAGACAAAACTCGATTTTATTAATTGTGCAGAGTTGCACTTAAATGCCAATAGCATAGACAATTATTACGGGGAAAACATGTATATTTCCAGACATGGCTATATATCTCCGATTTGGAGTAGGGAATTAACTCTGAAATTCATGAAAATAGCCGTTCAAGAAAGCTGGGATTTAGCAGTTCATGATTGCTCAAACTATACGAAATTTGCCAGAGGTTTGAATTTTAGTGGCAATGAGGGTAAGTGGGTCGGATCCAGTAATTATACCTGTGAGTTTTTCAGGATACCCTACGAAGTATTTTTACCCATACTGCGTGATGACAATTTCGAATTTTTAAGTGAAGAGGAATTGCCTGCCGGCTATAAAGCAGGAGAGTTGTTTTTTTAGTGAGGTAAGATACCAAATATTGCAAAAACAAGGTATATAATGGATTTTGACGAATAGAACAGGGTATTAAAGAACCGAAAAATCCATCATCGGATCGAGCGAATGTTCTGCCTCATAATCTGAAGGTATTTAATCTGTGTTGCATCAAACAAAAAGGAGTAAATACATTTATCGAAAAGCATTCAGAAATTAAACAAAAATATTATAAAGGCAAAATGGTTATTGGAAGAGGCCCCCAAATAGAATAAAACTCGTTAGCCCAGTGGGCTCTGATTGACTGGAAGCGCTAGGGAAATGACTGGATACTTATAATTCAATTGGAAACAATAGCTGCGAAGGTGTTTTCACAAAAAGAGAAGGAACCGGCGTGATTATATGACTGCAAAACTCAACGAGTACAACCAAAAAAGGAATTTTGCCAGAACCTTGGAACCGGAAGGGAAAACAGAAGGTGCCCAAGAGGGTCTGAGGTATGTCGTCCAGCACCATCTGGCCAGCAGAGATCACTATGATTTCCGCTTAGAATGGGAGGGAGCTCTATTTAGCTGGGCAGTGCCCAAGGGCCCTTCCTATGATACCCGGGACAAGAGGCTCGCCGTACGGGTGGAGGAGCATCCTCTTGATTACAGAAACTTTGAGGGGACGATTCCCAAAGGGGAATATGGCGGCGGTGTGGTCATGCTCTGGGATGAAGGGTACTGGGAACCCTATGGGGATGTGGAGGAGGGACTTCGTGCAGGGATGCTGAAGTTTGTTCTGCAAGGACGAAGGCTTAAGGGAAAGTGGGCTCTGGTGCGCTTGAAAAGGAAAGCTGGTGAGAAGCAGGATAACTGGCTGTTACTTAAAGAAAAAGATGAGTATGCTAAAACTGCCGAAGGGATTTCTGATATTACCACCAGTATCAGAACCGGACGCACCATGATCGAAATTGAAGAAGGGGACGACGAAAAGAACACGAGTAACCCCTTCAGCAGTACGGTTGTGCAGCTGGCCCAATTAGTTAGTACGCCTCCTAAGGGTGAGGATTGGCTTTATGAGTTGAAATACGACGGTTACAGGATACTGGCCTATATTGAAGGCAACAGCGTCCGGCTTATCACCAGGAACGGCAATGATTATACCGAACGGTTCCAGGATATCGCCGCTTCCCTCGTTGAATGGGCGGTTGGTAGGGCGATGATTCTAGACGGCGAAATGGCCATCACGGATGCAGCGGGCAAGACGGATTTCCAGGCTCTGCAGAACTATATGAAAAATCCCCAGGCCAAAAACCTGACCTATATCGTCTTTGATCTCCTGGCGCTGGATGGAGCGGACCTTCGGGGACACCGCCTGATTGACAGAAAGGAAACCCTGGAAGCGTTGCTGCAGGATGCCCCCCAAAACCTTCACTATAGCCGGCATGTAAGAGGAAACGGCAAGGAAAGTTTTCGTACGGCCTGTGAGGCAGACATGGAAGGGATCGTCGGCAAAAAAGCCGATTCCGTCTATAGCGGCGCAAGAAACGGCGACTGGATCAAACTTAAATGCGATAAAAGGCAGGAATTTGTCATCGGTGGTTATACGCTTTCCGGTAGAAAAACCAGCGGGTTAAGTTCCCTGCTCCTGGGCGTCTATGCAGGAGGGGAATTAGTCTATGCCGGACGTGCCGGTACCGGCCTGAGCCAAGCCGACATGAAAGAGCTGGAGGGGAAATTTGCGGGCATGAAAAGGATGGAGTCCCCATTCCAACTGGCGCCCAAGCCCAGGTCGAACGAAAAGATCACCTGGCTAGAACCTGAACTGGTGGCGGAAATTAAATTTGCCGAATGGACCGCAGAGAATTTGTTAAGGCAGGCTAGCTATAAAGGCTTGCGCAGGGATAAGAATCCCAGGGATATCAAAAAGGAAAAAGCGGAGGAGGAAATACAGCCTCAATTAGCCGCTCAAGTAAGGGAGGGAGTCGTGGAAGCAAACACCAACGGTATGATCATTGAAGGAATTAAGATCAGCAACCCGGACAAGGTGATCTTTGCCGACCCTGAAATCACCAAAGGGGATGTAATCCGGTATTATGCCCAGGTGGCTGAGCGCATGCTTCCTTATATGAGCCGCAGGATTCTCAGCATTGTGCGCTGTCCCAAGGGCATCTCCCAGACCTGCTTTTATAAGAAGCATCCCGGTCCAGGCAGCAAAGGAGTCGTGACCATTCCTATTACTACCAGTGACGGAGAAATGGAAGACTACTTCTATATTGAGAATACATCCGGGCTGATCGCTGAAGCACAAATGGGCACGCTGGAATTTCATACTTGGGGAAGCCGTTTCGACGAGCTGGAAAAGCCTGATCTGATGGTATTTGATCTGGATCCGGATGAAGGAATGGACCTGAGCAGAGTGCGCCAGGGTGTGCGGGATGTAAAAAACATTCTTGCCGAACTTTCCCTGAACTCGTACCTCAAGACCAGCGGCGGCAAAGGGTACCATGTAGTCGTCCCTTTAAAACCTGTCGTTGCCTGGGAGGGCTTTCACAATTTTGCCAGGCGCGTTGCCGAAGTGATGGAGCAGAAGTGGCCAGACCGCTACACAAGCAATGTGAGAAAGGCCAAGCGTACCAACAAGATCTTCATCGACTGGCTTCGCAACGGCAGAGGTGCTACCAGTATTGCTCCCTATTCCCTGAGAGCGAGGAAAGGGGCCGGGGTGTCCATGCCCCTCGCGTGGGCTGAACTGGACAAAGTAGCTCCTGACGGTGTCGATATGGCGGAGGCGCTCCGAAGGATCGGCGGCGATGATCCTTGGCAAGGTTTTTTCCGGAATAATCAGCAGCTTAAATGAACAGGCGCGAAGATAAGAATACAGCCAAGGCGTTTAGAACGTTGCTGGATTTCAAAATTGACGGTCGAAGTAATCAAGAACGTCAAAGCTTATCTTCAGGAGCGTTGCCGTTCTTGTGAGTGAATTGGTAGCTTATCTTTTTTGAACAAGAATAGTTTATACACTTTTTTTCGACATAATGTGAGAGAGGATTATTTTAGTAAAAATAGAATATATAAAACATATTGAGAACCTGAGGTAGATGTTAAGATGTACAAATAGTTAATTTAAAGGTTGATCCTTGCAGAAAGCTTATTGAAATATTAGAAAAGGAAGGAGAACCTGACCTCCCTCCAAAGGGAGTGTCAAGGGAATATGACATTGGATGATTTTATAATTATAAAAGGGTATTGTAGGAGAGATAAAAATGAAGACTTTGTTTGATATAAGAGAGAAACAAGATGGTGAAATGATTGAGGTTATCCGAAATCTTTATGATGAACCTTTGAACGTGGTTAGATTAGGAGATCAATCAATCACTCCATGCATTGGCTGTTGGAACTGTTGGATCAAGACCCCTGGTAGATGTGTAATGAAGGATCGAATGGCTGAATCCTATCCCGACTATGTAAACAGTGATACTGTAATTTTACTAATGGATACAGCCCAAGGATTTATCAGTCATCAAGCTAAAGCTTTTTTAGACAGAACAATTCCCCACTACCATCCATATATAAAAATTGTAGATGGAGAATGTCATCATGTTGCTAGATATAAGTGCTATCCTGATATGGTATTTTACTATGCTAATGAAGGCTTAACAAATCAAGAAGAACAGGTTGTTGAGGATTATTTGTATCGTACTGCCTACCATTTTCAATCTAAAGCCTACCGCATTGTAATAGATGGTAGGCTTCAATTGCGCTCCCTGGAATCAAGGAAGGCTAAAAGACAGGTCGTGGCCTTTGCGTCAATTGAACCCATGGAAAAACTAGTGATTTATAATGGTTCTCCTAGAAGGAGGGGCAGCAATTCCGCACTTATTCTGAGAAAAACTGTTGAAGCCCTTTGTGGTAGGGTTGAAATTCGTGATTTGAAGGAAGGAGATAAATGGGAGGAGTGGGCAGAGGCTTTTAAAAGAGAGAAACATGTTATGTTCTTCATGCCCCTATATGTCCATGCAATGCCTTCCCATGTCATGGCGTTTATCGAGAAACTTCAAGCCTCCAAAGGGAGTATAAGCTTTTTTGTACAATCTGGTTTTCCTGAAAGTAGCCAATCGCACTATCTTGAGGCGTATTTTGAACAATTGGCTCTCAGATTGGGAAGAACTTATATTGGTACAGCCATTAAGGGCGGAGTGGAAGGTTTGCAGGTGAGGCCAGCTAAGGCTCAGGAAAAAATTATGGAACCAATGGTCAAGGCCATTGTCAACTTAGTTTATGAGGGAAACTTTAACCCAGCAAATATTCGCCAATTGGCCAAGCCGATCCGATTAGGAATGGGTATGAAAATTCTCTTTAAGTTACTTATTAAGATTGGACTAATAAACTTTCTCTGGGATCAACAGCTTAAAGAAAATCATGCATATGAAAAACGTTTTGATCGCCCTTACTTATCTTTAACTAAGGAGAGCCCAACGGTTTAACCGGGACACGGACAAGGGGACAACGGACAACAACGATATAAAAAATTGCCACAAGGATTTGACATCCTAATGGCAATACATTTTGGCTGTACGTTAGTTAGCGCTTAACAAATAAAAATAGCTAACCACCAATAACGTTAAGACTATTAAAGCTGCCACTGAAGTAACCCATGGAGCAACAGAAGCCCTTGGGTAACAATCAACAGTACCATCCGGATAATATATCCTGAATTTTTAACGACGTCTCCAGTTATCTTTAAAATAGCGATTATTTTAATTCCTTATCAATAAATGCGGTTACCGCTTCTGCCATACTTGCAAGTTCTTTTCGAGTTTTTTCTAAGCAGTGTTGACTATTATTTTCATCGCATAAACTTAAGAATCCTTTTGTAACAGTTACTTGATCGATTAATTTTTCGCAAAAGTCAAGCAAATGTCTTGTATCGCTCATGTTTCTTAAATCCCCTCTAATACTATAATTCCATTGGTTCCAAAAATATTTTATAAGAAAACGAAAAAAATAACAACTATATTGGTTGTCATCTTTTAGGAAATTTTGTATATAAATTTTCAATGGATAAAGGCAATAAATAGAGGTATTAAAAGTTACATTGTATTAGAGAGTCTCAGCTCGAAAATGTAATGTAATGAATCAATGATTTCGTTTATGTCAAATGGTTTTGTCAAGCAATAACTGAGAAGCCCTTTTTGTTGTGCTCTTTTAATTTCCTCTTTTTCAGAATAAGCAGAAATCATTATTATCGGCAGTTTAGGAGATGAAGATTTTAGTTTTTCCGCTACCATTAAGCCGTTCATCCCAGGCATCATTGAGTCTAATAAAACAGCTGAAGGTTCACATTTGTGGAATTTTTCAATGGCTTCTTCACCATTTTGGGCAACTTCAACCCGATAGCCCTTGCTCGTTAATAACTCTTTGAGTAAACTTCTAATTCCTGGATTGTCATCGACAATTAAAATTAAGTCACTAAGCAATAGAATCAAACCCTTTCGCTCTCAAGTATCTTTTTAATAAATTCCTTTAATAAATCTTCCATTCTTAGGATTTCCCTTCGAGTTGCTTTAGTAAAATAGTTGTCTCTTTCATCATTTAAATCTAGAAATCCTTTAGCAACAGTAATTTGATCTATCAATTGTTCGCATAGGTTGAGAAATTCCTTTTTAAGTACAAACTCTGAATCTCGCTTTTTCTCCACCTAAAATAATTCACTCCTTTTTTGAAACTAACTCATACCTAAAGGGTTAATTATAACTCTATACCATAAATTACAAATAGATAGGGGTTAAAGAATAATAATTTTCTGACAAATTAATATAATTTTCAGAGTATTAATACAACTAGGCTATTTTCGACTAATAAAGACATGGAAAAACGTTCGTAAAAAAAGGTGAATTGTGATTTAAATATACTTATATCAGAATGAAAAAACTCCCGCCCATGTTGATTAGATGTAGGAGGGCGTTCTTTTTGCTGGGGGACTATTTTTGGGCTATTACCTATTTTTCCCCTCATTCGTGAGGGTCTTTTTTTTTCAATAGTAAAGAATAATATCCAACTTAAAACATTAAAATTCTCTTGAATATTTTAAAGTATAAGTGTAAAATTTGTATATTGTTAGGAGATTATATCTATTAATATTTCAACATTCTAAAGAGGATTTATGAACAGTTGCATAGAAGGAGTAGAGTATGAGCAGAGATCAAATATTTAGAATTTGTGACAATTTAATTGACCAACTTACAGTTCTGAAAGGCTTCATACAACTGGATAAGTTGGATAATAAAATAGATTATTCAATTGTTATATTGAATGAAGTAGATAATTTAGAAAGAATCGTTACTGAGTTAGTTAATCAATTAACAGACGATGATAACGAATTGTAATTCTATTCTTCTGAGGAGGGGATCATTATCATGAATAAAACTATTTTAGTTGTTGATGATAATAATGGTATACGCCGACTTATGAGTGAATTTTTGAATCAACAAGGTTTCAATGTTAAGGAAGCATCGGATGGTTTATCGGCTTTACAACTAATTATGAAAGAAAAACCTAAACTGGTTTTACTTGACTTGAGGATGCCAGGATTAAGTGGTATGGAAACACTAGCTAAATTAAGAGATTTAGCACCAGAAACAATTGTAGTGATAATGAGTGCTTACTTTGATTCTAAAGATATAAAAAAAGCAGTCGAAGAAAAACTGTTTAAACACTCAATAACTAAGCCTTTTGACCTAGAAAAAGTCGGTATACTTATTAGAGACTTAATGAAGAAAAGTGAATCTCATACACACTCTATAAATCCAGCATCTTACTAATGTGAAATATTAAATGCGTTGGTTGAGAAAAGTTGGTTTGAAGAAGTGTCGTGTTAGTAGGGGTAGTTATTGAGGGATTTTTGACTCCTGTCGTACGTAAATCACTTAAAACAAAGGAACACTCTACAAGTAAGTTTTGCATGATGGCTTTATTGGTAT
>CAKMJS010000172.1 GCA_927405585.1 uncultured Desulfosporosinus sp. | reverse complement strand
TCTGAAACAGGCTTCGCACGTTGCAGACATAAGCTGCAACCCACAGGTAGTCATCACCCTTACGGCTCGTTTTTCGCGGGTGGCTTGGAAATACAGCTCGATTGCCTATTCCTTGATCCTTAAGGACGTCGGAGTGTTGTTTCAGACGATGTATCTAGTGGCAACAGCTATGGATCTCTCCCCGTGCGCCTTGGACTCAGGACATGCGGACCTGCTCTGTGAGGCTGCCGGACTCAATTATTGGCAGGAGTCTGCGGTAGGAGAATTTATGCTGGCCAGTAAGCACATTGGATAAGGCTGTCACAATAGTTCCACATTTTACGGATATCTAAAAGTAACATAGAGTTTTCCATTGGGCAATAATAGTAACGCGTAAGCTCAGTTGCTGGTTTAGAGAGGAAAAGCTGATTAAATGGATACGATTATTAGAAAATTGTTACCTTCGGAATTAATAAATATCTATAAGAGTATTGAACTTGATTTTGCAGAAGGCGAGTATGCCCCCTATGATGTCTTGGCTAAACAGATTGAAAAGGGTGTGCAGAAAGGTTATATTCTCCAACAGGGTAAGACTGATGTGGCCTATTCTATTTGTGCAGATAGTTGTGCCAACGGTTATATCCTCATTAGCTTATTGTCTGTGTATAAAGAATTTAGAGGCTTTGGGCTTGGCTCAACCTTTCTAGAAGAATTGATAAGCAGTTACTCCAGGAACCAAGGTCTTATTGTTGAAGTTGAAAGGCCTGAGAATGCAGGATCTGATGAGGAAAGAGCACTCTGTGAAATGCGGATAAAATTCTATCAAAAAGCAGGGTTCTATTTGATAGAGGATATAGATTATTCGATATGGGATGTGCCCATGTATCTTATGGCATTACCACTGAGAGCTTCGATGCCTACTATAAATGAGAGGATTGGACGAATTATTTATGAAATATACCTTGAACTGATGGGAAAACGCTATATTCATAAATTGAAGGTTAAACAACTAGCAAATAGACTTTGCAAGAGGAGTGATTTCATGCGTTACGAAGGAACCGTTTATCGTCCACCCAGTGAAGCCGAAAGTTTGCTGATCCAAGCGACTATCGGCTGTCCTCATAATAATTGTACATTTTGTGGTATGTATCGAAACACAAAGTTCAGGATCCGATCCGTGGCAGATATAAAAGAGGACCTTCTAATGGCACGAGATTATCATGGTTACAAAGTAAGGTCAATATTTTTCGCCGACGGGAATACGATTTTAATGAAAACAGACCAGCTTTTAGACGTTCTTTACTATGCCCGGGATATGTTTCCCTACTTGAAACGTATGACTGTCTATGGTTCCGTGAAATTCCTTAAGTTAAAAAAACTCCATGAATTTCGCCTTCTGAGAGAGGCCGGCCTAACCCGTATACACTCGGGAATGGAGAGTGGGGATGACGAAGTTCTTCGTAGCATTAAAAAAGGCTTCACTGCCGCTGAAATGATTGAAGAGGGTCTCAAGGTGAGAGAAGCCGGTATTGAACTGAGTGAATATATCCTCCTTGGGATTGGTGGACGTGAACGTACACAAGAACATGCTTTAGAAAGTGCCCGTGTGCTCAATGCCTTTACCCCGGATTTTGTTCGGTTACGCACTTATGTTCCTTGGAAAGGGACGCCCCTTTACGAAGACTACCAACAAGGACGATTTCACCTTCTCAGTCCCTACGAAGCATTAAAGGAAACCCGTCTCCTGATTGCTAACTTAGAAGGTCCTTTCGAGCTGCTCAGTGATCATGTCTCAAATTTTGCTCCGATTAATGGGAACATACCTAATGATAAGCCAGAAATGCTTGAAACCATAGATAGGCTCCTAGTGGTACCGGAAAATAACTTTAGACAAGTGGATTCTCGTTACCTTTAGGTGGATTGAACGAGAAGTTGAGATGCTCGGTGCAATCTTCTGTTTGAACTCAGCAATCCAGGTCAAGAATTACTTCTCCTTTTAATTTATGCTATATACGAGGGGGTGAGAAAATGAATCAGGCTGAAATAGTAATGGCAGTGCAAAAAATGCAGGATTATATTGAGGCCAACATATATGAAGAGATTACACTTAAGCAACTCTCAAATACTGCTGGTTATTCTTCATGGCACTCGGCGAGAATTTTCAAAGATATAACTGGAAGAACACCTTTTGATTATATTCGTGCTTTAAGACTAACAAGAGCAGCACTTGTTCTACGTGATGAGGAACGCAGAATAATTGATGTTGCTTTGGATTTTGTATTTGACTCACACGAAGGCTTCACTCGTGCTTTTTCAAAAGAGTTTGGCTTACCCCCAAAAAGATATAGTCAAAACACTCCGCCTATACAACTTTTTATGCCTGCAAGAGTTTTCGAGACCTACCGAGTACTTCATAAAGGAGAAATGGATATGAGTGAGAAAAAAGCAACTAAAACTGTATTTGTGCAAATTATTGAGCGTCCTGCCAGAAAGGT
>CAKMJS010000171.1 GCA_927405585.1 uncultured Desulfosporosinus sp. | reverse complement strand
ATATAGCGCGCAACTCGCCCCAGCCTCTCCGATTTCCAGTCGGTAGAGCGGTAAAAGGCTCTCTTTGTCGAAGGCCATGCGGGCATTTACAAGCCCAGGCTTATTTGTCGCGTATTCTTTGATTTCCGGATAATGGGTTGTCACAACAAACAGGCACTTTTTCGCGTTCAGCTCATCTAATATAGCAATTGCAAGCCCCATTCCTTCGGCCGGGTCAGTTCCGGAGCCAAGTTCGTCGAGAAGGACCAGTGATTCATGTCTTGCCTGCCTTAATATTTCGATAATATTCTTAATGTGAGAAGAAAAAGTCGATAGATTTTCCGTAATACTCTGCCCATCGCCAATATCGCACAACACCAGATTGTGCAGGCAAAAAATACTGTTTTCTTCTGCGGGAACATGCAGTCCGCTTTGTGCCATCAGAGAGAGAAGTCCGACGGTTTTTAACGCAACGGTTTTACCGCCCGTATTCGGGCCAGTAATAACGACACCATTAGTTGAATAGCCGACTTCAAAGTTTAAAGGTACGGCAGTCTCGGGATTAAGCAATGGATGTCTGGCGTTGATCATAAGGATTTTTCTTTCGGAATTAATGATGACGGAGGAGGCTTTCATCGACAAACTTAGCTTACCCTTGGCAAAGAGAAAGTCCAGTGTTTCCATAGTCTCGATGTTTTGCTTAATAGTTCGAAGACTATCGGAAATAAGAGCTGTCAGTGAATACAGGATACGCCTGACTTCACTGTCTTCTTCAATTTGCAGTGCGGACAGCTCCGATTGCAGTCTGCCCACAGATGCCGGCTCAATAAAGCAGGTCCCTCCGGTTTGGGACAGGTCGATAACCAAACCGGCGACATTGTTCTTGTGTTGACGCTTGACTGGCAAAGTATAGTGTCCGTTTCTTAATGAAACAAAACTCTCCGAAAACCAGGTTTTGTTTTTCCTGAGGAGTGCATCAAGCTTTGCTTTGATCTGATCAATCGTGACAACGGTGTGTCGCCGAATATTGGCAAGCTCGGCTGACGCCTTATCATCGACAATACCGTTCCGGATGCAGCGCTCGATTTCTTTTTCAAGCTCGGATAATTCGTTGATGGATTCACCGTACCAGGCAATGATGATATCTGTGGACTTAGCTTTCTCGAGGTAAGCTTTTACTCTTCGGCAGGATACAAGGAAGGAGGTCACATGGGCAATCTGATCAGGCATCAGAATTGCATCAATGGCTATCAGGTCAATGACCTTCTGCAGATCCGTCATTGTGGGAAGTGGCGGGGTTCCAATCTGTTCAATCATTCGTTTGGCCTGAGTTGTTTCGTCCAGGCGCCGTTTGACTTCTGCCTCGTTTAGTGATGGACCAAGGGCGAGACAGCGAGCTATAACACTATTAGACTGGGCTTTATCTGCAAGTTGCTTTAGAATTTCGTCAAATTCCAGAGTTATATAATTTTTCATTTCGGCATCTCCTTATAACAAAATTAAGAAATAAAAAGCCCGCTATCAAACATACTACACCTGTAAAAGTGCAAAATGCTCCTGCGGGCAAAATCCTCAACATAAAAACAACGCGACAAGCACACCCTGTCACGCATCAATGATTGGAAGTATAGAAGCAGTCTGTTAGGTGTTTTTCAAAAGGGCAACACAATAAACGGGATACTTCCCGTAAATCGAACGCCTTTTGCAACTATATTTAGATGAGACCCACCGTAACAGATAGAACCGACATCAATACTCCACCTTTTAAGATTATACTATTTTAGTATAATGACATTTTTTACTATTGTCAACATGTGTAAAAGAGTCAGAAAATATCATTCAAGGAAATTTGCATTGTATTTTGTTCTTTATCAATGTAGAGCTATTCAGTGTCTGGAGTGCAAAATTCAGCATTTTGAATAGCATTTGTTGCTTTATCTCTAAACTTAATACTTTCCATCTTCAGTATTTGTTTCCTTATGTTTAAGTTTTCTAGTGTAGTCTTTATTTGATTTATGGGGGCGTGTGCCAGTATTAAAGAGAGATCTTGTTCTTCCCTTACGGACTAGGGCTGGTTTCTTTTTCATTATCTTTCACCTTGTCCCTTCAATATCAGCAAGTAAACTCCTAAAATGCTCGTAATATTCCCGATGAAACTATGCTCTAATATTTTATCATTTTGTTTTTGGTAGATTTTTTTAGTCCGAGAACATAACCAATGCAAGTAATAACCAAGGGTAAAAACATAGCTGCGAAGAATAATTTGCTCCTCATAAATTCAAAAAACATTAAACCGTTAACTGGAGAGATCACCAAAGGCCGAGAAATGCCCAAGTATCAAGAAACAACGTATCGCCGAGTCGAAGTGTGTCCGCACCTTCTACAGTGGCGTAGCGCCCATGACCGGGCCGCTTGATGGAAGTAAACCCATTACGTGATGAACTGGAGTGAACGTAAGACCTAG
>CAKMJS010000170.1 GCA_927405585.1 uncultured Desulfosporosinus sp. | reverse complement strand
GACGGCACATTTCATGTGCACCGTCTATGAATGCATGCAAGTGGCATGCAAGTGGGGACGGTTACGACTTGCATGCCGATGCTCGGCCTTGTATCAAGTGTTTCTTACAGAAGTATGCTTTCGCTTAGGTAAAGACCGCGCTGTGTCACACTTCTTTTCGGGCTTGGATCGGGGACCGGATCAGCAAGAACGGTGAACGGGTACGTATAGGGAGAAAACGGCAAATCTCATGTGAACCGTCGAGTGTTTGGGGTCGGAGAGAAAGAAGGGGGAGGAAGAACCGTCCCCACTTGCATCCTAAGTGTTTGCTAATCGGATATTATTGTTTTATAATTAACCGAGTATTTCACTGAGGAATCCAAAGGAGGAACAAGTAATGTTAACTAAAGAGATGACAGTGGGCCAAGTACTGAAATTATATCCGCAAACAGTTCAAGTTTTTCTGGAGCTTGGAATGCATTGTTTAGGATGTCCGTCTTCAACTATGGAAAGTATTGAAGGTGCGGCTTTAACGCATGGACAGAATCCGGATGAACTTGTCGCGAAATTAAACAAAGCTATTGTAGTAGTTTAATTTAAACTACATATTTGGAAAAAGAACTGGCTTTTTTGGGTCAGTTCTTTTTTTATTTAAAAGTATAAGCGTACATACACACTATTCCACACTTACCATATATTGTTATTAGTTAAAGACAAAAATCCAACAGCATTAAGACAACATCACAATCTTATGAGTGTAATTGAAGGAGGAAAATTGATATGGAATTACGTTCCGTTGCTTATAATCCTACTGGAATGCAAGGTATGGCTGGAATGCAGGGTATGCAAGGTATGCAAGGTATGGTTGGAATGCAAGATATGCAGGGTATGCAAGATATGCAAGGTATGCAGGGCATGGCTGGAATGCAAGGAATGCAGGGAATGCCTGGAATGATGCATGGAATGCAAATGGGCCCTGGGATGTATCCAGCTGGTGGGATGGTCAATCTTGATGTAGACATGGACCCAGGTTTTGTTAGTTATGATGTAGGTGGCCCAATGCCTTGCGCTCCGTGCGTGCCACCAGCGATGCATCACCACAAGCCTTGCCCGATGCCTACTCCTGTCCCGTCAGAAAAAGTATATGTCGTGAAAAAAGGGGATACTGTTTACAAAATTGCACAACGCTTTGGGACGACGATGGAAGCCATTATCGCAGCAAACAACTTGCGCAATCCCAATCTTATTTATCCAGGCCAAGTCTTATTAATACCAACAGTCGCTGCAGGGCAATTTCGCGGCTAAATCATAGGTGCATCACATTAGAATAAAACCTGAACTCTGAGGTAAGACCCGGAGTTCAGGTTTTCGCTGATGGGGTAATCGGAAGCGCCTCTGCCAGTGCGAACTATGTGTGCATATGAACGAATAGTGCTGGACATATTGTCTAAAAGGTTTATGTTGGCACAATGGATACTTAAGCAGGGAAAAGACTAACGAGGGTAGAAATATTGTAATTAGGGTATGGAAGGAGAGAGGTAAAGTGGATTATCAGGTCGGAATTCTTGGTGGGGGACCTGGCGGATACGTTTGTGCGTTAAGAGCTGCCCAATTAGGTTTATCAGTCGTCCTTATTGAAGGGGACAGATTAGGCGGTACATGCCTGAACCGAGGGTGTATCCCTACTAAAGCTTTAGTGAAAAGTGCTGATTTATATCGCGAGATACAGCACGCCGAGGAATTCGGTTTGTTTGTAGGCGAGAAACGAGTGGATTATAGCGCTGTAGTTGCCCGTAAGGATCAAGTCGTGAATGCGCTGGTTGGCGGTGTGGAAAAGCTGATGAAAGCGGCTAACATTCGAGTCATCAAAGGCTGGGGTGAATTTAAAGAGGTCGGTCAGCTTTCAGTAACGACAGAAAACGGAGTTGAAATCATTGAAGTTGAGAATGTAATATTGGCGACAGGGTCGGTGCCAATGCGTATTCCTATACCAGGAGCAGACCTCCCGGGTGTCGGAACCAGCGATGAACTCCTCGAAGAAACAGAACTACCCAAACGTTTAGTTGTCATTGGAGGAGGGGTCATTGGTTTAGAGTTTGCTTCGATTTATAAAGCCTTTGGAGTTCAGGTTAGCGTGGTAGAGATGCTTCCAACCTTGTTGCCGACTGTTGATGAGGAAATTCCGAAGCGCTTGACTCCTTTGTTAAAACGAAGTGGGATGGAGATTTTCACGAAGACGGCAGTTAAAGGGATCCTCCAAGAAGGGGATAATCTCCTTGTCCAAGTCGAAGATGCAAAAGGGGTAAGAGATATTCCAGCTGATCGAGTCCTTCTATCCACCGGGCGTAGGCCTAATTTACGAGGGATCGATGTGGCTAAGCTGGGTCTGGAGACAGAAAACAGGGTCATTAAGGTGAATGCTCAAATGCAGACGAACCTTCCCCATGTTTACGCAATCGGGGATTTAATCGGAGGTATCATGTTGGCGCATGTCGCTTCTGCAGAAGGGATCATAGCGGTAGAACATATTGCGGGACGTTCAGTCGAAATGAAGTATAATGCCATACCTAGCGCTATTTTTACGCATCCAGAGATCGCTTCGGTCGGGTATACAGAACAGGAGCTAAAGGCTTCGGGAACCGTTTATCGGGCGAGCAAATTCCCCTTCTCTGCAAATGGTAAAGCTCTAGCCTTAGGGGAGAGTATCGGGTTGGTTAAAATCCTGGCAGATGATGAGGGTATTATTGTCGGGGCAAGTATTATGGGTCCCCAGGCTAGTAGCTTGATACCAGAATTGGTGCTAGCAGTAGAAAAGGGACTTCGAGCAGAAGATATTGCTCGGACTGTCCATGCGCATCCGACATTGCCGGAAGCCATCATGGAGGCAGCACACGGGATTGATGGCAAACCACTTCATTTAGCGTAAGTTCTAGTAATAGACAAGTTGATTAAGCAAATATAAAGACAAATATAAAGACAAATATAAAGACAAAGTAAAAGACAAGGGACGGCCGGTGTATCGCTGATTCGATTAGTGATACAACGGAACGGTCTTCTTGTCTTTATTTTTTTATCAGTAAGGCCGCAGAACCGAACCCTTGCGTCACCCGTCATTTGGGTCACCCTGGGTCAAAATAACCACGACCTGAAGGAAATTATCCTTGGACGTGGTTATTTTGCCCCTTGGTTTCTTTTAAATAGGACTTTCTTCCTGTTCTTGGATTTTATTTTGAAAATTAATTATTTTTTGCAGGAGTTTTTGCTTTAATGGAGAATTAGTGGGGTAATGTGGGGCGAAGTGGGGATTAATCCCTCCGCAGTGGGGTGAACGCGATGTTTATGGGTGAATACATTCATACAATTGATGGGAAAGGCCGGCTAATTATCCCGGCAAAATTCCGTGAGGCCTTGGGAGAACAATTTATTGTGACCAAAGGCTTAGATCACTGTCTGTTTGTATACCCTCCCTCAGAGTGGCAGGTCATGGAAGAAAAACTGCGGGCTTTGCCGTTTACCCAACCTGATGTTCGGGCTTTCGTCCGTTTCTTTTTTTCTGGGGCAACGGAATGTGAACTGGATAAGCAGGGCAGAATTCTATTACCGGTTAATTTGCGTGACTATGCGCAATTGGAGAAGGATTTGGTTCTGGTAGGAGTGTCAAGCCGGGTTGAGATTTGGAGTCAGACACTTTGGACAGAATACAGTCGGCAAGCAGAAAGTGATTATGCCAGTGCTGCCGAATCCCTAGTTCAGCTGGGTATATAGAAAGGGACGGATTACCTTGGATTTTCATCATGTTACTGTGTTATTGGAAGAAACTGTTAATGCAGTAGTTACAAACCCCACGGGGATATATGTCGATTGCACACTTGGAGGAACCGGACATAGCCGTCAGGTCTTAAGCAAGCTTGGTGTAGAGGGGAAACTGGTTGGTTTTGACCAAGATGCCCTGGCAATTAGTCACGCCAAAGAAATCTTCGGCGAGGATGATAGGGTCACTTTAGTCAATCGTAACTTTGAAGCGCTCGAAGAAACACTAAAAGAATTAGAGTTACTACCCGTGAATGGAATTTTGTTTGACTTAGGGGTCTCGTCTCCTCAATTAGATGAAGCTGATCGCGGTTTTAGTTATATGCAGGATGCGCCCTTAGATATGCGCATGGATCCTTCGAGTCCCCTGACGGCTCAGGAAATTGTGAATACATGGACCGAAGAGGATTTGGCTCAGCTTATTTGGAAATATGGGGAAGAAAAATGGTCTAAACGGATTGCTCAATTCATTGTACAAGCCCGCAACGAGCGATCGCTGGAAACAACGGGTGAGCTAGTTCAGGCGATCAAAGCTGCGGTACCTGCAGCGGTGCGTAGAAGTGGGCCTCATCCAGCTAAACGGACCTTTCAGGCAATTAGAATTGCTGTAAATGATGAACTGGGGGTCTTAGATCGAGTGTTGGATCAAGCACTGCGTTGTCTGGATACTGGAGGTAGGCTCGCTGTGATAACCTTTCACTCACTAGAGGACCGTATTGTCAAGGATAGAATGAAATCCTGGCTTGGGCGTTGTACTTGCCCACCAGAACTGCCGATATGTCGGTGTAATGCAAGGGCAGTAGCGAAGGTGTTGACTCGAAAACCCATTCTGCCCACTGAAGCAGAAGTAGAGCAAAACCCGCGTTCAAGAAGTGCTAAATTACGGGTTGCCGAAAAGATATAACGGTCTAAAGGAAAAGGAGGAGGAATACCAATGGTAGTAGCGCAAGAAAAAATTGAGTGGCAGGAACCATTACAGCAACAATCACGCGAGAGAATCCCTCGGCCCGCAAGAAAAAGGAGCCAGTTCGCTAAAGGAAAAAGCATTCTAGTGTTGGCGTTCATTGTTGGGCTGACTGGTACTATCGGGGCGGCAACTATTCAATTAACAGTCGTCCAGGGGGCAGAAGTACGGACCTTAGAAAAGGAGATCTCATCGATTAAGGCTCGGAATGCTCTTCTTCAGATTGAAGCTGACAAACTTCGTGCGGTAAGTCGGATTGAAAGTGCAGCATTAGCTATGGGTATGGAAAAACCTGCGGGGATAGTCTATGTGGCAGGTGCAGTTCCTGCGCTCAATAATCAAAAGGGAGCTCCGTCGATCCAAGCTGCAACACAACCTACAGAAGCTAAACCACCAACAGCACTACAGCAATTTTCACAGATATTTACGAGCTTTTTTGCTTCAACGCAACGTTAAGAGAAAGGCGCTTTGGGTACGCGGAGTCCCCGAGAAATTGGGGGGTGAGGACTTATGAGTCCTTTTGTTGTCATGCGTAAACGGATCGCTTTTCTTTTTTTATGTGTAAGTTTATTCTTGGTGATCTTAGTTATTCGACTTGGATACGTTCAACTTAGTCAGGGAGCCGATTTGCGAAAAAAGGCGGACGATTCTCATTTTCGTGGTGTACCGGTGGCACCGAAACGCGGGAATATTGAGGATCGACAAGGGAATGTTCTGGCGATGAGCGTGAGTAGTGAGACAGTATATGCTATACCAGCGGAGGTTCGGCAATCAGGTAGAGCTAAAGAAATGGCACAGACCCTGTCCCCACTTTTAGGTAAATCTGCAGCCGACATTGAACAACATATCACAAAACGTACAGCTTTAGAGTACGTACAAAAGCAAGTTAAACCGGAAGTGGCCGCTCAAATACGGGCAATGGCGCTCCCCGGGATTGGAACTACAGAGGATAGCCAGCGCTATTATCCGTTTGCAACCCTAGCGGCCCATATTATCGGCTTTGCCGGGATTGACAATCAAGGGCTCGAAGGGATAGAGTTAACCAGAGAATCCGAGCTAAAGGGGATTGCAGGAAGTATTCTTCAGGAATTTGGTGCCAATGGCATTCCACTACCACAGGCGGAGCATCAGTACTTGGCTCCTAAACAGGGGAATACCGTTCGCTTAACCATAGATAAAAATATTCAGTTGTTTGCAGAACGAGAGTTAAAGAAGTTGATGTCTGGCCAGGGTATCAACATGAACGGGCAAGTACCTAAGAGTGCTTCAATATTGGTCATGGATCCAAGTACTGGAGAAATGTTGGCTTTGGCTTCAGCACCAACCTTTGATCCTAATAATTATCAGGCATCAGATCCCAGCACTCGACGCAATATTGCGATTCAAAACGGCTATGAACCTGGGTCGACCTTTAAGATTATCACCTTAGCAGCAGCTCTTGAGGAAAAGAAAATTAAGCTGCAAGAGCATTTTTTTGATAAAGGGTCTTACACAGTTCTCGGTAAGAACGTGCGATGTTGGAAGGCAGGAGGGCATGGTGACCAAACCTACATGCAAGTGGCCGAGAATTCCTGTAATCCCGGTTTTATAGAAATGGGTCAACGTCTAGGAATGAATAATTTTTATAAATATCTTCGTGATTTCGGGTTTGGTCAGAAAACAGGGATTGAAATGTCCGGTGAAGCTCTTGGCATTCTTGCCAATAAGAAAAAAGCGACTGCGCTGGATTTAGCAACCATGTCGATCGGACAAACGAATAACGTAACCCCTATTCAACTGCTATCGGCTGTATCGGCGGTGGCTAACGGTGGGACTTTAATGCAACCACAATTAGTGAAAGAAATTGTCGGTCCCAGTGGAAAGGTTATCACCCCTTTCGAAAAAGAGGAGATTCGTAGGGTTATCAGCGAGGATACTTCTAAGCTAGAACGTGAAGTCTTGGAATCTGTTGTGACCAATGGAACCGGACGCCGATCTTTTCTTCCCGGATATCGTGTAGCTGGCAAAACGGGGACAGCTCAAAAAGTATTCAACGGAGCGTATATTCAAGGGGAGTATATTGCTTCGTTTGTAGCGTTTGCCCCGGCAGACAACCCACGCTTGGCAATGCTGGCCGTGATTGATGGGGTTCCGTTTTATGGTGGAGTTGTCGCTGCGCCTGTGCTTCAAAGCGTGATGCTTGATTCCTTGAGATATCTTGGCATTAAGCCGGATGCTAAGGCACCCATGACACCTGGCAAACCCCTACCAGGACTTGAATTTCCACCCATTAAGCAGGCTGCAACCGTTCCTTCAGTCTTAGGCCTCCCTATAGCCGAGGCTCAAAATATTTTAACTAAAGCGGGGTTTAAAGGAATGACGGAAGGTCAGGGCGAAATGGTACTTGACCAAATTCCCCATGGAGATACACAAGTAGAAGCGGGATCAACTGTACTCCTGTATCTAGGTAAGGATGCATCGAGTCCTGCGCTGGCCCATTGGTGGGAAGATGAGGACGAAGATATTGAAGCGATCCGTAGTCTGACTGGGCGTGTGCCAATTTCCGTCAGTCCACTTGGACGTGAGTAAATCACTTGTTCAGGGTCTGTTGAAGTGGAGATTTGTCTATAATAAGGATAGCGAGGATAGGTTATAGTTAGAACTTGGAGAGGATTGATGAGGAATGCCTACAGCAAAATCACTGGCGGAAGTAATCGAAGGAATTGAGGTCATGGCCTCGTCAGGGAGTATTCAAGTCATCGTTTCTGGAATGGCTATGGATTCGCGGAGAGTCCAGCCGGGCGATCTTTATGCTTGTGTGCCTGGATTTCAGGTGGACGGCCATGACTTCGCAGTGAAAGCTGTCGAATCAGGGGCTGTGGCCTTAGTAGTTGAGCGCTTTTTACCACTGGATGTTCCTCAAGTCATGGTTTCCAATGTGCGCCAAGTCATTGGCTTATTAGCTGCCACGGTCTATGATCAGCCCAGCGAACAATTGGAATTAGTCGGGGTAACGGGGACGAATGGTAAAACTACGATTACCTATCTAATTGAGAAAATTGGGACAAAGCACGGCAAGAAAGTTGGCTTGATCGGAACACTCGGTGCGCGGATTGATGGACGAGAAATTCCTGGGGAAAGGACAACACCGGAAGCCATAGAGGTTCAAAAGTTACTGGGAGACATGGTCGCCGAAGGGGTAAGCCTGGCCGTGATGGAAGTTTCTTCCCATGCTATGGACCTGGGACGCGTGAAGGGTTGCGAATTTGATGTAGGAATTTTTACAAATTTAACACAGGATCATTTGGATTATCATAAGAGTATGGAGGATTATCTTGACGCTAAAAGCAGTTTGTTTTCCAGTCTTGTAGGAAAAAAACAGCCCAAGATCAGCATACTAAATGGGGATGATGCCTCATTTGCAAAACTGAGTCAAGCTTCGGCTGCTCCAGTTGTTAGTTATGGGATTAACAATGATGTCGATTACCGGGCTGAGGATGTGCAAGTCACCTCTGAGGGAGTGCACTTCGTGGTCCGATTCCGTGAGGGTATACAGGAGATCCAGTATTCTACGCCAGGGTTTTTTAGTGTCTATAATGCCTTAGCTGCTTTTGTTTGGGGCGTTGAACGTGGATATAACCCAGAATCTGTTGCTGAAGCACTAGCCGAAATCCCAGGGGTACCAGGGCGCTTTGAAAGCGTCCGTATCGGTCAACCATTCCTGGTCATTGTGGATTACGCTCACACGCCCGACGGCTTAGAAAATGTTGTGCGAACTGCTCGGGGCTTTACCAAAGGAAGACTTATTACAGTCTTTGGGTGTGGAGGAGACAGAGATAAGGGAAAACGTCCGATCATGGGAGAGACTGCCTCAGTGGGGAGTGATTTTCTCATCGTGACTTCGGATAATCCTCGGACCGAAGATCCCGATCAGATTATTAAAGAAGTGCTGATGGGGGTTTCTGGAGTAGAGCATGTTGCCTTGCGAGATCGAAGAGAGGCTATCGAGAGCGCTTGTCGCATGGCTAAGCCGGGAGATACTATTTTGATTGCGGGCAAAGGGCATGAGACCTATCAGATCTTCGGGACAGAAGTCCATCCGTTTGATGATCGGGAAGTAGCGCGTGAAGCATTAAGGGGGCTGGGATATGGGCAAGTGGACCGTTGAGGCAGTAACCCAACATGCGCAAGGGACTTTAATCGGAAACCCTGATTTAGAGGTTTCAGGGTGTATTATTGATAGTCGTCAGGCCTTAGGTGGTGAAATGTTTTTTGCCTTGTCGGGAGAACGCTCCGATGGACATGATTTTATAGAAGCCGCCTGGAAAAAAGGTGCGGTATTGGTGATTGCAGAGGAAGCTCGATTTCAAGGGTCTGATAAGAGGCAGTCTGTGCCGGAAGGCAAAGCCCTATTTCTGGTAGAGTCCGTGCTCGCAACACTTCAAGAATTAGCCAAAGCTTGGCGCTTGGAGCTCGGTGCCAAGGTCGTTGGAGTGACTGGGAGTAATGGTAAAACTACTACGAAGGATATGATTAGGGCAGTCTTGTCAGAGCGTTTTCAAGTCTATCATAATAAAGAAAATCATAATAATGAATTGGGCCTTCCGTTGACGATCCTCAATGCGCCACTCGGTACAGAGATTTTGGTCCTTGAAATGGGAATGCGTGGTTTAGGTCAGATTAACGACTTATGCGAGATCGCGAAACCTGATGTTGGCGTGATTACTAATATTGGCACAACGCATTTAGAGCTATTACTGACCCAGGAGCGAATTGCCCAGGCGAAGTGGGAGTTAATTGAGGCCCTGCCGGCAGATGGTATGGCCATAATAAACGCTGAAGATATGTTTTCTGTCCAAAAAGCGAAAAAAGATTCTCATGCAATTCGATTCTATGGTCTAGAAGGTGCTTTTATAGAGCCAAACATTAAAGGGACCCATCTGCGGCCTTGGGGGGCGTTAGGGACGACGTTTGACGTGGGTTACATGAGTGATAAAACTACGGTCAATCTTGCGCTACCCGGTAAACACAATGTCCTGGATGCCCTAGCTGCGCTAGCGGTAGGGAAAGTGCTTGGCCTTTCATTGCTCGAAGGGTGTGAGGGACTGGGTAAGTTGGAATTATCAAAAATGCGCTTAGAAGTCCGATATGGAATGTTTGGAACTATGCTCATTAACGATGTCTATAATGCGAATCCTACTTCGATGCAGGCCTCGTTGCAGATTCTTAAGGAGCGATCAGGTGTTAACAAGACTCTGGCAATTCTGGGTGAGATGTATGAACTAGGAACCTCAGCAGAATCAGGACATCGTGAAGTTGGAGAAACGCTTGCTAAGTTAGGGATTAGTGAATTAATTACCGTGGGTAAATTAGCAGAAGAGATTGCTCAAGGTGCTCGTTTGGCAGGTTACTCAGAAGAACACATTACGATTACGACTACACGCGAGGAAGCGGTCAAAAAAGCAAAGGATCTCCTCACGCTGTATGGACCTGGGATTTGGGTCCTAATCAAAGGGTCACGCGGTATGAAAATGGAAGAGATCACTGAGCAACTCGAAGATTCAGAGTAAAGGCAGTAAAGGATGGAATACGCATGTCTGAGCGTTTGGTCATGGCGGCAGGATTTGCCCTTATCATTACATTAGTTTTAGGTCCTTTTTTGATACCCGTCTTAAGGAGCCTTAAATTTGGGCAAAATATTCGCGATGATGGCCCACAAAGTCACTTGAAAAAGGGTGGAACCCCAACCATGGGGGGCATGATTTTTCTCGTCGGCATTATTATCAGTGCGTTGGTAATGGCTGAACAACCGACCTCTCTGGAAATGGTGACAATGGTAGGAATCACATTAGGATATGGCTTAATCGGTTTTATTGATGATTTTATCAAAGTCGTTATGCGTCGTTCGTTAGGGCTTCGTGCATACCAAAAACTGATTGGGCAGTTTGCTTTGGCCTTTCTTCTGATGTGGGTTTCGGTTCATTGGTTGGGTAGGGGGACGGATGTTGCTATCCCGTTCACGTCTATACATTGGGATCTAGGGTTATTTTACTATATTTTAATTTCTTTGGTGATTGTCGTTATGGTGAATGCCGTTAATCTTACCGATGGGTTGGACGGCTTAGCAGCGGGGAGTACCATGTTTGCGGGTATGGGCTATCTCGTGATTGCTCTTCTGGCTGCCAGCCAAGGCGGTGGGGTAGCAGTTTTAGCGCACGAGACGGATATGGC
Source organism: uncultured Desulfosporosinus sp. (assembly GCA_927405585.1). GTDB lineage: Bacteria > Bacillota > Desulfitobacteriia > Desulfitobacteriales > Desulfitobacteriaceae > Desulfosporosinus. Next base: position 15,960 of record CAKMJS010000170.1, on the reverse strand, counting down.
AGTCTTTGCAGCAGCTTTGGTCGGTGGAACTCTTGGCTTTTTGCGTTTTAATAGGTACCCGGCACGGGTTTTCATGGGGGATACGGGGTCATTGGCCCTTGGCGGGGCTTTAGTTAGTCTGGCAGTTCTCACGAAAAGTGAATTGGTGCTAATCGTCATCGGTGGGTTATTTGCGGTCGAAGCACTTTCGGTGATTATTCAGGTTATATCCTTTCAAACGACTGGGAAGCGAGTCTTTCGCATGAGTCCAATTCATCACCACTTTGAACTTGGTGGTTGGGGCGAATGGAAAGTGGTGCTTGTTTTCTGGTCTGGAGCGCTGATTTGCGCCATCCTTGGGATTATGGCTTATGTTCCGACGCTGGGGTAGGGAGGGTCCGCGTCACACCTCCTCGGCCATGCGTTCATCGTGCCAAACTGGGGCTTTAAGCCGTATGCAAGAGGGTAGGGTTCCCGGCAAATGCGACATCCTTGTCGCAGTGCCGGCGGGAAACGTCCTTGTTTCCCGCCCTACCGATGAGAGGGCTTAAAGCCGAGTTTGGCTACGACGACCGCATAGGCGTCGGAGCGTGTGATCGCGGTCCCTCTGGCTTTGGAGACATGAAGGGACGGAATGAGCACGGCCTGTTTTCCGCGTTGCGGAAAAAGCGGCGTGGTGCTGGGATTTAGTTTTTCTCCGGTCCTCGTTTCCCCGACCTGAGCCAGGGACGCAGTGCGACACGAGCGCGACGTCTTTACCTAAGCGAAATAGCAACCTTCCGTGTAAGCGACCCTAGATATGGGGCTGAGCACAGTTCACCCCGAGACAAGACGGTGCACATGAAATGTGCCGTCTCCCAAGACACCTGTCTCGTTCCGTGTTCCCCGACCCGAGCCAGGGACGCAGTGTGACACGAGCGCGACGTCTTTACGTAAGCCGTTTAGCAAACTTCCGTGTAAGCGACCCCAGATACGGGGCTGAGCACAGGACGTGCGAAGCCGGCAACTGAGCCAAGGAAGGCGAATTTGACGGGGACCCCGCTCCCACTTTAGGAGCTTACACGGTTAGTTTTCTCGGCGTCGTAAGCACCGAGCGCTGTGTCACACAAGTCCCCGAGAATTTCAGTATTTGGGGGTTGATTATTTGCTTGCCTTAAGAAATAGTCTGCAAGAATCTGATCTCGATAACATTAAGCAGTTGATATTAAGTAAATCGTGGTGGGATAGCGTAGACAGTCTCGCTACAAACATAATCGGAAATTTATTTGCCAACTATCCAAAACTTATCCCAAGTCATATTCTAAGTTGGGCTGAAAGTGAAAATATTTGGCTTGCACGAGTTTCTATTCTATTCCAACTGAAATACAAGGACAATACAGATAGAGAAGTTCTGGATTTCATTATCACGAAAAACTGCAATTCTAAGGAGTTTTTCATAACTAAGGCAATTGGCTGGGCATTAAGAGAATACTCAAAGACTAATAAAGAATGGGTAAAATCGTTTTTGGAAGGTCATGTACTTCAACCACTTAGTGTGCGAGAAGCTAGTAAATATTTGTAGCTTATTAATATTTTCTAAAACTTACACGAAGGAGAGATCTTTGATGGAAAGAGAAACGATGTTATCTTTAATTTTAGACTCATATCCATATCCAATATTGTTTGTGGATTGTGATCATATTATAAGATACATGAACAAAAGGGCAGAGTATCATTATTATCAAGAGCGTGGTTACCGTGATTTGATTTGGCAAATCGCTATTTGATTGTCATCATAATCCGAGATCGGAAGAGATGATAAAATCATCGGTCGAAAAACTTAAAAATCACGGAAAAGAAATATTCTTAACGGTTAATGAACGAAATGAAAGAATTTACATTGTGCCTGTCAGGGACAAAAATGGAGATTTGATAGGTTATTTTGAACGATTTGAATTGAATTTACAAAAGTAAGAACTCGTCATATGGCTAGGGGCAGCGCAAAAACAGGATCTCAGGATGCGAGATTTAAGAACCGTCCCCATATCTTTGCCCCCATCTTGCACCCATGATTGAGTACTACATAAGGAACGGAGAGGTTTTGAGTGGATTGGATAAATAAACGGGTTTTAGTCATCGGTGCTGGCCTAAGTGGCCAGGCAGCTGTGCAAAAACTTCAGCGTTTGGGTGCCGAGGTTTTTTTGACAGATAGTAAGTCAATCGAGCAATTGGCGGGTGTTGAGGAGCTAGGTCTCGATCAGGTGCACTTGCTACTTGGCAATATAACAGAATTAAAAGGGATTAACCCTGAACTTGTGGTTTTATCACCTGGGGTATCTCCCCGACTCTCTTTGGTACAAGATGCCATTTCTCAAAACGTTACTGTGTGGAGTGAAGTCGAGTTGGCTATGCATGATTGCCCTGCACTTTGTGTTGGGGTAACAGGTACTAACGGGAAAACAACGACTACTTCCTTGATCGGGGAATTAGCTAAGCGGACAGGACTGCCTTCGATTGTTGCTGGAAATATTGGAGTGGCCTTAAGTGGGCAAGTGAAAGGTTTGGGAGAAAACAGTATTGTTGTGGCTGAGCTTTCAAGTTTTCAACTGGAGTTTATTGATAAATTTCGTGTCCATGTAGCAATCTTACTAAATCTTACGCCAGATCATTTGGACAGGCATGGCACAATGGAAGCTTATCTTGCGGCCAAGGCCCAGATTTTTAAAAATCAGACTTCAACTGATTTGGCGATCTTAAATTGGGATGACCCTTTAGTTCGTGATTTGGGGTCGGAATTGAAAAGTCGAGTGCTGTATTTCAGTCCAACCACCTTTTTGCAGGATGGAATTAGTCTTTGGCACGACCAGATCGTTTATGCCGAAAAAGAAAAGAGGACTATGATCCCAATTATTGCAAGAAAAGAACTTCAGCTCCGCGGAGCGCATAATCTGGAAAATGTCATGGCAGCTGCTGCGGCAGCGAGAGCATTTGGCCTTTCTTGGACTGAAATTGCTGAAGGGCTACGTCAGTTTAAAGGGGTGGAACACCGAGAAGAAATCGTGGGGACATTTGAAGGGATCCTTTTTGTCAATGACTCCAAAGGGACGAATACCGATGCAGCCACCAAGGCCTTACTTGCGTTTGATGAGCCGTTGGTTTTGATTGCAGGGGGAAAAAATAAAGGTCTTGATTTTCATGATTTTATGAAAGTCGTTCGAGATAAGGTTAAGAGCTTAATTTTATTGGGGCTTGCGGCCGATGAGATGGAGCAGGCAGCTCGGGATGAAGGCGTGCATACGATTATTCGGGCGAGTACGTTTGAGGATGGAGTCGAGAAAGCAATCGCTGAAGCGATATCTGGAGATGTCGTTTTATTATCCCCTGCTTGTACAAGTTGGGATATGTTTAAGAGTTATGAAGAAAGAGGGGAATTGTTTAAGGAGTTAGTGCGTAGGCATTATAGTAAACCCATTTAAGATTAAGGGGGGAACTATACATGCGGAGGCATCGACCGGATTTGGTCTTGCTTGGAGCAATTTTGGCTCTATTAGGAATAGGGTTTATAATGGTGTATAGCTCGAGTGCAGTTAGAGGCTACATACAGTTCGATGACCCCTATCACTTTCTTAAGATGGAGGTGATATGGGCCGTAATGGGACTTGTGGCGATGGTCTTTAGCATGTTTGTAGATCTGAGATCGTTACGCAGATTTGTTAAGCCTGCGCTCATTATAGCGATTGCTTTATTGGTTGCGGTAAAGATTCCTGGAATCGGTCGCAGAGTCAATGGCGCTGACCGCTGGATAGGGCTGGGGCCAATGTCAATTCAGCCTTCCGAAGTCATTAAGCTAACAATGGTATTCGTGATGGCCCATGTACTAGCGCTTGAGCCCCATAAGATTCAATCGTTTCGCAAAGGTGTCTTGCCAATTCTTGGGTTGCTTGGGGTGATTGCAGGTCTAATAATGCTTCAGCCGGATCTGGGAACGACCTTGGTCATAGCGGCTACAACGTTTTTTATGTTAATTGCAGCTGGAGCACGAACTAGTCATATTGTTTCATTAGCCGGGTTAGGGCTCGGGTTAGTGGTTGCAGCTATTGCAGCAGCCCCCTATCGAATGCGTCGCATTTTTGCATTTTTGGATCCCTGGGATGACCCATTGGGAAAAGGATATCAGACGATTCAGGCCTTGTTGGCCTTAGGGCCGGGCGGATTGTTTGGTTTAGGTTTAGGACAAAGTCGACAGAAATTTCTTTATTTGCCTGAAAACCATACGGATTTCATCTTTGCTATGATTGGCGAGGAACTTGGTTTTATCGGTGCTTCTTTGGTAGTTTTACTCTTTTTCCTTTTCGCTTGGCGTGGATTTCGAGTGGCAATGAGGGCACCGGATGCATTTATGGGTTTTCTCGCAGTTGGATTAACAGCTATGGTGTCTGTACAGGCGATGATTAATATGGGCGTCGTTAGCGGGGTATTGCCGGTTACCGGGATTACCTTACCGTTTATTAGTTATGGAGGCACATCGCTTGTCTTTACGATGATAGGTGTCGGATTATTGCTAAATATCTCCAGGGAAGTAAGGTAGTGAACTCGTTCAGCTAAGGCACATTCAAAAAAATAACAAGTCAGTATGCCAGTCTATTTTGTGCCATACTGCGTCGGCATGTTCACCTAATAGCCCGCTATGAGGTAAACATACCTCCTTGTCTGACGCAAACTATCCGTGGCATCTTTGACTCGTTATTTTCTTTCATATGCCTAGCCCTAAAAGGAACACTTCGCGGCGAAGGAGGAGTCTCCTCTATATGAAGCAGAGCTTGGAACTCCCACTTATAGAAGTGGAAGTCGGAAGTTAAGGAAGGGGAATTCAAGTGCGGGTAATCGTGACTGGTGGCGGGACAGGTGGACATATATATCCCGCTCTGGCTATCGCTAAGGGTCTGATGGCGCGCGATGCCGAGACCAAAATTCTCTATGTGGGGGTTCGGGACGGGATGGAAGCACGCTTGGTGCCAGAGGCTGGTATACAGTTTGCAGGAATTTCTGGAAAAGGTCTTCCGCGTAGCATAAGTCTGGATACGCTAAAAGTTATCGGTAATAGTTTTAAGGCCCTTTGGGAGACCAAGAAGTTATTGAAGGAGTTTCATCCGGACCTTGTGGTAGGAACCGGTGGATACGTGTCAGGCCCGGTTGTTTTAACGGCGGCACTTTTTAATATTCCCACATTGCTCCATGAACAGAATGCGATGCCGGGGATTACAAATAGAATTTTAGCGCGGGTCGTGAAACGGGTAATGGTGACTTTTCCCGAGAGTATGGAGCGGTTCGGTGTTAAGAAAAAACTTGCCTTTGTTGGTCTCCCAGTCCGTCCAGAAATCGGGCAGGTGTCTCGCGCCGTCGGGGCAAAACACTTTAAGTTAAGACCGGATCGCCTGACTATGCTGGTAACTGGTGGAAGCAGAGGTGCTCGTACGATAAATCAGGCCATGATCGAGGTCTTATCGCAGCTTGCCACGCACTCTGACATTCAGGTGATATGGGCAACCGGAAAAGATACCTATCTGGAAACTGTTGAAGGGTTAAAGAAAAGGGGGATTTTCTGGGATCGTCCTCAGTGGCGCGTGCTTGAATATCTGAAAGATATGCCGGAGGCCTTAGCCAGTGCTGATATTTTCATTGGGCGAGCAGGGGCAGCCACCTTAGCCGAGCTAATGGTCGCAGGTATACCCAGTGTATTAATTCCCTACCCTTATGCAGCGGAGAATCATCAAGAATATAATGCTCAGGCGCTAGTTAAAGCCGGTGCAGCTCAAATCATCCTAGACTCAGAATTAGACGGGGAACGCTTGTGGAAAGAAGTGGAGACGCTGATTTCTCAACCTTCACTACTAGCTAAAATGGGAGCTGCTGCCGAGACGCTGGCGCAACCACAGGCTTTAGATAAGATCGTAGACCTCTGTAGGGATATAGCTTGGCACTGAATCGAGGCACGATGTACGAGGCACGAAGTTCGAAATCATAAACCCGAAATCAGAAACCCAAATCTCGTGCATCGAGCATCGTACATCGTGCCTCGAATTTGCTCACACCTTTTTACTCCTATGCATAGCATATGGCAGTAAGCAAACGAAAGGAGTGAGCATGGTGTGGCCAAAAAGAAAGATACAATTGGTTGCCTCTTCTGCGGCTCCCGGAATTGAAGGAGTTCGGGCCGTATTGAACGGAATCCAGCTTGAATTTTCCGAGGTGGAGGATTTATACGAAGGAAGAGTCGATAATTGGTGGGAAAGGCCTTTTGATCAAATGACAGTGACTGAAAGGTCAGGCCCTGTGACGGAAATAGTATACTGGTCTGAGGAGTTTAAACACAACATATGGAGAGAAAAAGCACTTACAAATGGTTTTAAAGAGCAATCGATTGAGTCGTTTATACATAATATTCTAGAGAATGAAGTAATTTTAAGGGTTTCTGAACCGACGGTTCTTATCGAAGGTCGTCCGTTAATAGGACATATTCTGCTAGAAGCCGGGTTCGAACCGACCATACTCTGGCCGTCTAAGGGCGGAGAATGGCTATGCGAAAGAAAACAAGGTAAGCATTGGGTAATTCCGGAGTCTTGGCAGGTGGGCTTTTGCGAGGCTCGAAGTGCGAAGCTCGAGGCTCTTACCACGGACTTCGGACATCGAGCCTCGAGCATCGAGCCTCGCGCAGCAACATGGGTAGTTCGCGAAGACAGGCTCGATTTTTATCAGGCTCACGATGGCCTTAAATTCGTTGGCCAACTTCCTAGGTGGCCGGAACCGATGGAAGAGCAAGGTGCTGCCCAAACAATCGCAAAATGCCTCGACTTAGGAGTTTCCTGGCTGGATATTCGATTAGCGCTTAGCTCTATTTGGAAGACTATAATAATGACAGATAACTTGAGGTGGAACATCGATGATATTGGATGGAATGGTAGGGCGAGTGGAGAAAAACTATCCTCTGAACCAATTGACCACGTGGAAGATTGGTGGGCCCGCTGAAGTAGTGTATTGGCCCCAGACGAAGGAAGACTTGTCAACAGTGTGGCAACGTGCCCAAGAAGCCCAAGTCCCAGTTTGGTTAATTGGTCAGGGCTCGAATCTACTGTTGCCGGATGAAGGGCTTCCTGGCCTTACGTTGGTGACCACAGCTCTTCGTGCGATAGAGTGGGGTGAACACACGGTTAAAGTTGAAGCGGGATACTCTTTAGCCCGTTTAGCCCAAGAAGCAGGAGAACGGGGCTTTAGCGGCCTGGAATTCGCTCGGGGAATTCCAGGATCTGTAGGGGGAGCGGTCATGATGAATGCTGGCGCCCACGGTGGAGTAATGGCGCCTCGCATAGTGAATGTGACCGCGCTTTGGCCGGATGGTACAGTTAAAAAGCTAGAAAGAGATGAACTTGAATTTGCTTATCGATTCTGTTCCTTGCGGGGTCATGCATGGGTGCTGGAAGTCGAACTTGTGTTTTCTCCAGGGGATCGTAAAAAGATCTTACAGGAAATGAAAGAAAATTTAACGAATAGAAGGCTCAATCAACCGCTTGAAAAACCAAGTGCTGGAAGCGTTTTTCAAAATCCTCCTGGTGATTCAGCTGGTCGATTGATTGAGGCTGCCGGTTGGAAAGGGCGAAGCAGGGGTGGAGCACAGGTTTCTACAAAACACGCGAACTTTATAGTCAATACCGGTAAAGCCAAGGCTAAGGATGTGCTTGCTTTAATGGAGGAAATCCTGAAAGATGTGCAATTGAAATTTGGGATTACTTTGCAATCGGAAGTAGCGTACCTTCAACGCGAGGCACGAGACGCGAGGCACGATGCGCGATGCACGATGCACGAGGCACGAGGCACGAATCGAAGCGAACAAAGTTCGCAGAACGATTAATCTCTCAAACTAACTCGTACTTCGATTCGCAGAATCGAATTCACAATTCGGACATCGAGCCTCGGACATCGAGCCTCGAATAGATTCGTACTTCGATTCGTAGAATCGAATTCATAAATCGAGCCTCGAACATCGAGCCTCGAATATCGAAAAGGGGGTAGGATCATGGCGATGGATCGCTATGTCATCACCGGTAAACAGCGATTAGAAGGAAGAATCCGGGTAAGCGGGGCGAAGAACTCTTCACTTCCCCTTTTGGCTGCAACCATACTAGCTGAAGGAACATCCACCTTGTTAGAAATCCCTGAGTTAGCTGATATTACGCACATGATCGAGGTTCTTGAGCACCTCGGTTGTGAGATTGTGCGCCAAAATAAGGAGATGTATATCAATGCTGCGGGACTCGAGTCCTGTGAAGTCGATGAGGGGCTTATGCGGCAAATGCGTGCCTCTAATCTTATTTTAGGACCGTTATTAGCCCGCCATGGTCGGGTAAAGATATCTAGGCCGGGAGGGTGTGCCATCGGTTCCCGCCCCATGGATCAACACATAAAGGGGCTGCTACAACTAGGGGTTAAGGTCAAAGAAAAACATGGATATATTGAAGCTTGGACAGATCACTTACAGGGCGCAGATGTTTACCTCGATGTCCCGAGTGTAGGGGCTACGGAAAATATTATGATGGCCGCGGTCATGGCTAAAGGTACCACGGTTATTCGTAATGCGGCACGGGAACCAGAAATTGTGGATTTGCAAAATCTTTTGAATAAAATGGGAGCAAAAGTGCGTGGTGCAGGCCTGGATGTGATTAGGATTGACGGAGTAGAAAGGCTCAATACTGTAGAACATAGAGTCATACCGGATCGAATAGAAGCCGGTACGCATATGATTGCGGCAGTCATGACTGAAGGGGATGTGCTGATTGAGAATGTTGTACCAGAACACTTAGAACCGGTGATTGCAAAATTACGTCAAGCAGGAGCGATTATCACCCTTCTTGATGATTCGGTTCGTGTACAACATAGTGGGAAAATCCAGGGAGTGGACCTAAAGACTATGCCATATCCAGGATTTCCGACGGATATGCAGCCACAGTTTATGGCTATGCTCGCTTGTGCGGAAGGAACGAGCATCATTACGGAAACAATCTTTGAAAACCGCTTTCAACATGTTGATGAGTTACGCCGTATGGGCGCACAAATCACGGTTGAAGGAAGAACAGCTATTATTCGTGGGGTTGAGACACTTGAAGGCGCCTTTGTAGAGGCTACAGACCTTCGAGCTGGAGCGGCACTCTTCCTGGCAGCCTTAGCTGCTGAAGAGGTAACCGTGCTCGAAAAAGTAGATTACATTGATAGAGGGTACGAAAATTTAGCAGAGAAATATCGCCACTTGGGTGCAAAACTCCTGAGAATCGGCGGCGAGGTGCGAGGAGCCATGGATGAGGTCGAGATACGAGGTGCGTTGCGCGGTGTACGGAGAAATATCGAACAAAGTTTGCAGAACGATTAATAATAAAGTACGATAAACAAAGCCATTTGACTTCACAATAATTCGTTCTTGTTTTGCAGAATTAAACTTACAAAATTGGACTTGGAGCCTCATGTTTCGAAAACAATACCTGTATTTTAGGAAATTTTACTAAAAAAGATGACAGAATAGGACTGTATTCGTTATACTGGGATAGGGAGGAATTGCGCATGCACCCTAAAAAGATGAATACGTCCTTTCTCTATGTTGCTGCTTTGACGATCTTGCTTTCCTTGGGCTTGGCTCTCTTCTTACGGTCCAGTTTTTTTTCAGTGCAAGAGGTCATGGTTCAAGGCCTCAAATTGAGTCCGGAAAGCGATATCTTAAAATTGGCCAACGGGGTTCAAGGACAGAATTTATTATTGTTTGACCATAAGGCACTGAAGCATAAAATTTTATTACATCCGCTGGTTCAAAGTGTCCAGTTTCAGCGGAAACTTCCCCAGACGCTTGTGATTGTGGTTACTGAAAGGACCCCTGTCGCCCTAGTCGTTGTCCCGAAGGGGGTCGTAGAGGTCGATGCAGAAGGAATTTTTTTACGCCGTTTAGAAAGTTGGCCTAAAACGGATCAACCGGTACTGACCGGAATCGATCTCAGGGATACTGTAGGTCCAGGACAAAACTTAGAAAACCCATCTCTTACTGCAGCGCTGAACTTGTTGGGACAAGCTCCCCCGGAATTGCTTGCTCAGATTGGGGAGCTACACGTAAATCCTACTCAGCAAATGACAATATACCTAAATAGTGGAGTCGAAGTCCGGCTTGGACAAGCAAACGATTGGAAAACTAAATTAAATGCGCTTTTTCAACTTGTAAGTGATAAGGAGTATAAGTCATTTGAGCAAGGGGTACGATATATTGATTTTACCGCAGCAAAACCGGTAATTGGTCGTTAGCCAGAAAGGAAGAAGGAACATGTGGTTACCATTATTAGGCTTAGTTTTGGGATTAGCTATTGGGTATATCAGCCCTTTTTCTGTCCCGATCGAATATGCAAAATACTTATCTGTTGGAATATTGGCAGCACTGGACTCCGTTTTAGGTGGGATACGCTCTGCGCAGGAAGATCATTTCGACAGCACCGTATTTTTGACGGGCTTTTTTAGTAATATGCTCCTGGCGGCATTTTTGGCTTACGTCGGAGATCGTATTGGTGTAGATCTTTATTTGGCGGCAGTGGTAGCATTTGGTGTACGTTTATTCCAAAATTTGGGGAGTATTCGCCGCCATCTGATAAAAAAGTAATTTGGACTCTTATTTTAGAGAGTAGTTAGATTCTTTGCAGAAAGTTTTTATGTTTAAAAAAAGGGATAAAGCCAGGACATCTCGAATTTATTATGTTGTGTGTAATTAAGTACTTAAAGTAATTTCTGCACGTTAGTGGGCATGTTTCAGAGTTTTTAGTAAGATGAATGGACTGCGCAGTTGAATATTTGAGGGGGTTAAAGCATAGATGCTAGAATTTGATACGGACTTAAATCAATTTGCAGAGATTAAAGTAATAGGCGTCGGTGGCGGTGGAAACAATGCGGTAAATCGTATGATTACCGCTGGCTTACAAGGGGTAGATTTTGTTACTGTAAATACTGACTCGCAGGCCCTACAGCTCTCTCGTGCAGGTCAAAAAGTACAAATAGGGATTAAGTTAACCAAAGGACTTGGAGCAGGGGCGAATCCTGAAATTGGGGCTAAAGCTGCAGAAGAAAGCCGTGAAGAACTTACTCGTGTCTTAAAAGGAGCGGATATGGTTTTCGTGACTGCAGGGATGGGAGGCGGTACGGGTACTGGTGGAGCACCTATCGTTGCAGAAGTGGCCAAGGAATTGGGAGCATTAACGGTCGGCGTGGTTACACGTCCGTTCACCTTTGAAGGTCGTAAACGAGCTATGCAGGCAGAAAAAGGGATTGCAGAGCTTAAGAGTAAAGTGGATACTCTAATTACTATTCCGAATGATCGATTGTTGCAAGTGGTGGACAAGCATACTACGATTCATGAAGCTTTTCGGATTGCAGATGATGTTTTGCGTCAAGGGGTTCAAGGAATTTCGGATTTAATTGCGGTGCCTGGTCTGATCAATTTAGATTTTGCTGATGTAAAGACCATTATGTCAAATACGGGTTCTGCCCTGATGGGTATTGGTCAGGCAACTGGGGAAAACCGTGCCGGTGATGCAGCGCGAAAGGCAATTTCTAGTCCGTTGCTGGAAACTTCCATTGAAGGAGCTAAAGGAGTCCTACTCAATATTACTGGCGGTATTAATTTAACCCTCTTTGAAGTGAATGAAGCCGCAGGGATTATCGCGGAGGCCGCAGACCCCGACGCAAATATCATTTTTGGAGCGGTCATCGATGAGAATCTCAAGGAAGAAATAAGGGTTACCGTTATCGCCACTGGATTTGATCAGCAGTGGGCTGGCTTTGGAGCGGCACCTGGAAAAGTTCAAGATAGTATCATCAAACCGATATCGAAAGAAGGCGACGTAGATATACCGGAGTTTCTCAGACGTCGGCGTTAAAGCTAAAGTTAGACTTTTAGTCAAATGAGCCAGTGATGGAGCATAACAAAACGGCCAAATCCTACGAAAAGGATCTGGCCGTTTTTATTAAGTGGTTTTACCATTTAAAGCGTTGTATAACTTGATGCAAAAGCACCACTGTTTCGGCCAGTTCTGAAGAGATGGTGGCGATTTCTTGGGCAGTAATCATTTGCTGCTCTACGGTGGTTGACGCTTGAGTTGCGCCTTCAGCAAATTGAGTAGCAATAGATGTAGCCTGCCTTTGTGCTTCGGCTAAAAGTTGACTCTGGGTTAATAAGTGGTCGGCATTTCGGAGATTTTCATCGGCTTTAATCGAGGTTGCATTGATCACTTTATCAAGAGAGGTAATTGCTCTACCGGCTTTTTCAATCACTTCTTTACCATGATTTACTTCACCCATACCTTGACTCATATTTTCTACCGTTGTCTTGACCATTCCTTGAACGTTGGAAATCAGTTTCATGATTTCATGGGAGGAATGCGTTGAACTGTCCGCTAGTTTTCTGACTTCTTCTGCAACGACGGCGAACCCTCTACCATGTTCTCCAGCTCGGGCCGCTTCGATCGCTGCATTCAAGGCCAATAGATTCGTTTGAGCGGAGATTCCATTGATCACCGAGATAATGTCCCCAATTTTTTGCGCTTGCTCGGCTAAACCCAGAATTGAATGATTGGCTTGTTCTGTCACCTTATAAATAACGCCCATTTCTTGAATAGCTTCTTTGACCGCCAAGGTTCCATCTTGACTCGTTGCTTTAGCTGACATGGTTAAGGAAAGAACTTCTTCAGTGCTTACTAAGATGCTCTGGGATGCGGATTGAATTTCATCCACTTGTTTTTGAGCCATTATCATTCCTTGGATTTGTTCGGCAGCCCCCGCACTAAACTCTTCTAGCGTAGCAGCTAACGTTTCTTGATCTTCCGCTGAAGTGTGGGCATGGGCTGCCTGGGTTTGACTCATAGCTTGGACTCGATCGGAAAAGGAAGCCAAATCCGTGATGATAGATTTCATGCCGAGAGATACCTTGTTCACTTCATAGGATAAGTTTCCAAATTCATCGTCTGTATGAGCTTTGGCCAAAACTTTTAAGTTACCTTTGGCAATGGCTTTCGTTACTTTAAACGTTTCGTTTAGAGCAGTCAATAACTTGTTTCTTAGCCAGACACTATAGAGGATCTGCACGCTTAGGGCGATCATCGTGGAAATAATGGAAACGGGTGAAAAAGAACTCAGCATCATCCATGCCCCCCCAAGAAAAAGAACGGGCAGTATGCCTGTGAACATTTGTTGGGTGAGTTGGGTCTTATGTAAGGGAATTCCTAAACGCACGGCATGGATATGCTTTCCTTTGACATGAACAGGGCTTGCTGCGTCAAGTAACACTTCCCCTGTATTACGATGATAAATCTGAGTTATTGGGTGAGTACACCGTGCAGCTTTTAGTTCTGTCTCGTTATTAAAACAAATACCTTCTCTTAAACGATTGGAGTGAACTAGAGCCAGCCCGTCTAAATCATAAAGACATGAATTCATTGTTTCCGAGGTTTCTATCGATCGCTTCCCTCAATGGAATAATAGCTTTCTCCCAATCTCCGTATTGGTCTAGGATGCTTTCAATCTCTTTAACAATTCGGGAAATGGTTTCTAAACCACGGTTTTTCCGACGAATACTAACTTTGATGTTTCTTGCCAAGCCCTTTTGCCACCTTCCCAACGATTATTCACATAGAATGCAGTCGATAAGAGTTACTAAAAAGGAAAATGTTCAATAATATTGTATAAATTCACAATAACATGTGCTCATAATTATTACAATATAAACAATTAAGAGCTTGATTAGCCCTGCTTAATCCTTATGTTAAGTACTAAAAAATACCTGTCTGGAATTTAGATAGTAATCTATTCTAGGCAGGGTTTTTTATAATTAAGAATTCTAAAGCCCAGCTAACACTGATATAAGTCGGCACATCCTGTCGACTTATATGACACAGTGAAGAATTCGTACACCACGTACAATTGTTCTCCTAAAAAATACCATTCTAACCCACTGAAAGCGACAGGTTTTATTACTATTTTTAGATATAATTTTGTGAGAAGCGTATGGAAAGGGTGCACCAGATGGGCGTGGCAGAGACTTATCTCGATCTGGATCTTCTCATTAATGGAGGGATGGACACTCTTCTTCTGATCTTGGTGGGACGACTCATTGGCCTCCCGATTCGACCTATGAAGATCCTGCTTGGAGCTTTGCTTGGAGGAATTCCGGTCATATTAGCTTGTTATTCTACCCCGACGTGGCTCACATTAAGCAAATGGGTTATTCCGTTTCTTATGGTGGGAGCCGCATTCCCGACTCGAAGGCTGGTCACTTTTCTCAAGGCATCGGCTGGATTTTGGCTATTATCGTCTGGTCTGGGTGGATTTGTGTATGCCACTTGGGGGTGGGTGCAATTTGATAACGGATTAGGGAAAGAACACATTTCACTAGCTTTGAATAATCTTTGGATCCTTCCCTTGATTGCTTTACTGTGGTGGCTCATACAGCGTCAATGGTTGCGGTGGCAGGAAAGACATTCAATTCTAGAACAACTAATTTATGAATTGGAAATTGATTTTGGAGAAAGAGAAAATGGGATCGGGGTTGTACGCTTTAAAGCGATGATGGATACAGGGAATCATTTACGAGATCCGTTAACTGGCTTCCCTGTTATTCTGCTTGAAGAGGAAGTTGCCGCGGCTTCTTTGCCAGATAATATGCAATCCTTTCTAAATATCCCTTGGAAAGAGCACTCTGACCCCTGGACGTTACTCTGGAAGATTAATCCTGATTTATTAAAACGCTTTGTTTTTATCCCCTTTCAAGCGATTGATCGTAAGAGCTGGTTGCTGGGGATTAGGCCTGAACGCGTGACGTGTTTTGATAAAAAGGGAGCTCGACAAATTAAGGCAACGGTGGCACTCGTAAAGCAAGTGTTAAGTTCAGAAGGTGAATACCAAGCATTAATACACCCCGAACATGTGCAGAAAGGTGGAGATGGATAAATGGTGTGGTGGAGGAATGCCCGAGATAAGGTCAGACGCCTATGGCTCATGCTTCTTCAAAGAATTTGCGGAGTAAGTGGAATTTATTATGTTGGAAGCAGTGAAGCCCTACCGCCACCACTCAACTCGGATGAAGAGGGCATCCTCTTGGAACGCTTGGAATTAGGAGACCATTCCATCCGAGACATACTGATCGAACGCAACTTACGCCTAGTGGTGTATATTGCACGAAAGTTTGAAAATACAGGAATAGGGATTGAAGACCTGGTTTCCATAGGAACCATTGGCTTGATCAAAGCGGTCAACACGTTTGATCCTCTGAAGAAAATTAAACTAGCAACTTATGCTTCCCGGTGTATTGAGAATGAAATTTTAATGTACCTTAGACGTAACAATAAGACTCGTTCTGAAGTTTCATTTGATGAACCCTTGAACATTGACTGGGATGGTAATGAATTACTCTTATCCGATGTTTTGGGCACAGAAAATGATATTATCTCGAAGCCGATCGAAGAACAGGTAGACCGGCAGTTGTTGCACTTAGCAATGGGGAGGTTAACAAGTAGAGAAAAAGTGATTATGGAATTAAGATTTGGGTTAGACAATGGTGTTGAGAAAACCCAAAAAGAAGTCGCTGATCGACTGGGCATATCACAGTCTTATATATCACGTCTCGAGAAAAGGATTATTCGCAGATTACGGAAAGAATTTTGTCGATTGGAATAACCTAAACTGTGTTAGGGCATACTTCCCAACAGAATTGTTGGGTGGAGGTGCTCTGAATTTGGCGTTAAATAAAGTTGAGATTTGTGGAGTGAACACCTCGAAATTACCTGTTTTGTCTAGTGTTAAAATGAAAGAGTTGTTTGTGATTTACCAAGCTGGGGATCGCAGTGCTCGGGACAAACTTATCCATGGAAATCTACGTCTAGTTCTCAGTGTGATTCAGCGGTTTACAAATCGTGGAGAGTATGTGGATGACCTTTT
>CAKMJS010000169.1 GCA_927405585.1 uncultured Desulfosporosinus sp. | reverse complement strand
TTTCTGCTGATAGGCGAAGCCCCAGGATTCTTGGCCATGATTGGTGGTTTGCTCGTGCTTTCAGCAGTTACGGTGCGCTGTATTTTAGCTTCACTGCCATCTCAACCTAAAGAAGTAACTCGCAGTTGCTAAGATAGTATTGAAGTCCTAGAAAGTCAAGACAACATCTTAACTATCAAGAGATTATGAGATTATCAAGAAATTATGGCTTCAGGGAAGTTTTAAGACATCTAGAGGAGATACGACACTGCTTAAGGAATAGGACAGCCGAGGGACATCAAAAAAGGCTCCACAAGGTCACTCTGTGACACTGTGGAGCCTTTTGACGATCGGGTTTTTAACTGAGAAAATAATTATTTTGGAAGTTTGGCAAGTCTACTATTATTGGTTGCAATAATATAGATTGCAGCAGCCCATATCGCAGCAACAATAATCGTCCCTGCATTAAAGAATCCATTTTGAGCGGTATAGAGGATGGAGTACCCTAGGGCACCCGGGAGTAAAGCGTAATAGGCGAATACAACCATTGTCTTACGGATAACATAGCCTTCTTTGCCAAGCAGTCCTACGACGGCTGAAGCAGCAACAACGTTGTGCACGCAGATGATATTTCCGGCCGCACCTCCAACGCCTTGAAGAGCTACAATCCAAGTCGGATCAACCATTATTCGTTCTCCAACACCGAACTGGAACAAGGAGAACATCATGTTAGAAACAGTGTTACTTCCAGCTACGAACGCTCCAAGTCCACCAATCAAAGGAGCAAAGAGTGGCCAGGCAGATCCAGCTAACTGAGCAACCGATTCAGCGAGAACAATCGGCATACTAGCGAGACCAGCTGCACCACCTTTGGAATTCATGAACACTTGAACCATGGGTACGGTGAAGATAAGCGCAGAACCAGCTCCGAGCATTGTGATTGCGGAGTTTTTCCAGGCTCTGGCATAAGCTTTGAATTCCATTTTATGAATGAAGAAGGTGATTAGTGTGACCAAGATAAAAGCTGTCCCAGGCGAGAATAGAATTTCCCAAGAGGCATTAATGCCGGTTCCGAAAATTTTAGGCCAAACGAATTTAAAACTTTTTAGAAATTTAGTAATCGGGACTTGGGTTCTGCTAAGAACAAGAACCAAGCCAATGAGAACATATGGCATCCAAGCCATAATACTGCTCATTCTAGTCTTGGCAGATATATCCAAAATCTCAATCTTACCAGACCACTCAGGATCCCAATTTTCTTTTTTGTCAAAATCCCAAGTGTCTTTTGGCATGAGGAAGCCAGCCTTAGCTGCAGGAACAACAATTGCAAGACCGATTAATCCACCTAGCATAGAGGGGAATTCGGGTCCGAGGAAGATAGCCAAAAGAAGGTAAGGGACCGTCATAGCGAAGGCTGCAAAGATTGCAAATGGCCATACCTTGATGCCTTCACTAAAGGATTTGTTTTTACCAAAGAAGCCGGTCATGAAAGCCACGACGAAGAGAGGAATAAGGGCACCTGCCGCAAAGTGCAGTAAAGCTACTTTGGGGGCAACCGCGCCGCCGACAAAGGCAAGCCAGTCAGGATAGCCTAAGGATGCAGCGTAAGCTTCTAATTCTTTAGTTTTGAGTCCTGTACCGACACCTACGATCATAGGAGTTCCGACAGCTCCGAAGGAAACGGGGGTACTCTGAATCATCATTCCAGCTACAACGGCAGCCATAGCGGGAAAGCCAAGTCCAACCATCAGAGGAACAGCTACGGCAGCAGGTGTTCCAAAGCCAGAGGAACCCTCAATGAACGAACCAAAAAGCCAAGCAACAATAATGACTTGGATTCTTCGATCGGCAGTGATTCCAGTGAAGCCTCTGCGAATGGCCTGAATAGCACCACTTTCTTGTAATGTATTTAAGAGTAAAATAGCACCGAAAATAATGTATAAGAGTGTAACTGCAACAACAATGCCATTAACAGAGGCTGCTGCTACTTGCATACCGGGAACTTTCCAAACGTAAAGTGCGAGTAATACTGCGGTGACATATGAGATCGGCATGGCTTTACTTGCGGGCCATTTCAACCCTACAAGGAATAGGCCAACAACGGCAATAGGAAGAAGGGAAAGAAGCGCTAATACTCCGTTACTCATCTAGTAACCTCCTTATTATTTTTGTTACAACATTCAAGAATGTTTACTCTTTTTGGATAGGTTGTTCATCCCCCCCCTTTTGTCAAAATAGGAACCCCTTTATGGTTTTTAAAAACGGTAAAAGGTAAACCTACCAGACCACGAATAATAAAAAAGTTATAATTGGATAGAGCATGGTCATATAGTATACTAAATCAAAAAAATATTCAATAATTGAATTATATTTCACTAATAAATATTAATTCTATATATTAATCTCGTATTTCAGTAAACTTAGTGACAATCAGTAGAAGCATGGAACTGACTTAAAAAGGCAGTTGCCAACTCACAGTCATTAGGTCTAAACTTTTATTTGTTGACAGATCATGGGCAAAGCAGTAAATTAGTTTCAAAGCATGATTTTATGACGTTCAATTTAATATTTCCGTTGGAGGTATAGATTGTTTTTAATTAGCGAAACAAAACAGCAGGAATTTAGAATAGCTGTCTATGGATTTGATAAGCTTAGCTTTGAATTTCCAAGATCTGATTTGAGCTTACGAGATAAATATAGAATTGAATATATTAAGTTGGATGACTTTAAGAATTTTGATAACTTAGATGGCTTAATTATTCCCCAAGGAATATTTGAAGAATTTGAGATTCATCAGGATTTATTAGATATCTTTACTAGAGTTGAGGTTCAAGAGAATTTGCTATTAGAGGTAGAGCGACAGGTTATTAATTTACTAGAAATGGGTAAATGGATATGCTTTCTGGTCGGTGCTATAGTCGATGAAGTTCCAGCTGGCAATTACCAAACAAGTAACGTTCATAATACAGACTTATGTAAAAGGCTTTTGAATAAATATAAGATTGATCGAAAAATAATCCCAGGAGCAGCAGACGTTAAAGCCAATCCGGAGGAATTGGTAAAATATATTGGGAAATACGGGGTAGCGAAGACTGTTTTCCTTCCAAGTGAAGATGGCAAGCATAATACGAAAGGATTAGCGTATGTCAATGATTCTATGGTGGGAATTGAAATTGATAGTAAGCTCTTCTTTCTGCCATTTCATTCGACACAATTAAGCGCTGAGGATTTAGAGAGCTTAGTTACTGTTCTTGTAGACTCGATTATCGACTATCGAAAGACACATATCATAGATATCCCAAACTGGATTCATGATTTTCAGTTTAGAAACGAAAAGTTAATTCTCATCAAGAACAATAATTTAGAGAGTCAACTTAAAGAACATTATGAAAAACTGGAAAATTGGAAGCAATTTAAAACAATTTTACTAGCTTCAGGCGATCTCTTAAAAGATAAAGTCGTGGAGATCCTCGGGGGATATTTTAACTTAAGGATTAAAACCACACTCAATGCGGATCTTAAAGAGGACGTAAAAATTATCAACAATGACGGTCTGGTTCTTGCTCTGATTGAGGTGATAGGAACGAGGAAAGAGATAAAAAGAGAGCACATAAATCAGGTGGATTCTCAGAGAGAACGAAATAACTTGTCTAATAATATTCCAGCAATACTAATTATTAATAATGAAATGGGTGTTGATGGTTTTGACGAAAAACTAAAGACAACGGTTTCTAATGAATTAATAAAACACGCCAAAATTATGAATGTGTTGATTATAAGAACTATCGATCTTTTAATACTCATGCGGCAACTTGAGGAAAACGATCAACGCGGGGAGATCATGTTAGATATTATGAAGTCAGGTGGCGGATTTCTAAAAGTGTATTATGAAAATAGTAGTGACTCATCCTTGTAGCCGAGATATCATAAAACGTTAGAAGGAGCCTCTTCAGTTCAGCAATGAACCGAAGAGGCTCCTTCTAATACTAGCTAGTTTTAGGCTTCTGTTGCCGCTTCAGTTTCTGTGGCAACTACAGTTTCTGGTTCTTCAACAATGAGTTCTCTCAAGGGTATTATGATTCCATAGACTTCATTTTCGCTCTCGTTAATTTTGAGCTGTTTGTCTAAATTGAAATCCTCCGAAGTAATTGTATCTCCCAGCACCATGTTGGATACGTCCACAACGACTGATTCAGGCATCAAGGTTACTTTTCCTATAACATCTAGCTCAGATTTAAGAACTTGAAGTAATACATTATCCAAATTATCTCGACCTTCAAAGTTGATAGGGATCTGTAGGTTTACCTCATGATCTTGAGAGACAAGGAAGACATCTATATGAATGACAGTCGCTGAAACAGGATGTCTTTGGACCTCCTTAATAAACCCAAATTTCTTGCTACCGCCATACTTAACCCATACCTTTGCATTCCAGCCATGGGAAGCAATGACCTTTTTTAAAGCCGACGTTTCAAATTGAACGGAAATAGCCTTTGAAACACTATCACCATAAAGCACGCCAGGTGTGAAACCAGCTTCTCTACACTGCTTTGGTTGAATTTTCCTTTCAACTGCGTCTAAAATAGTTTCTTCCATTAGAATTCACTCCTTTATTATACCGATAAAGCTATCAGTTGTTTCTACGTTTGTTAGCATTTATTCGACATATTATCTATTGTAACATAAAATTAGTAACTTTAACAATTTAAGGAATCGGTGTGAACTACTCGCCGTAAGCATGTTTTCAGGACGTATGGTTAAAGTAATACAATACTCTTCATTTTTATGATCTCCAGTCCGGATGGCGAGAAGTTATATTTGACCTCGTCTAGGAGGGTTCTCATGCTTTTTGCAGATTTGCATATTCATATAGGACAAAGTCTAGATGGAAAATACGTTAAAATCACGGGTGCCAAAACATTAACATTGCCTAATATTGTAAGAGTTGCTAGGGATGTGAAAGGACTTTCGCTGGTCGGGGTTGTCGATGCCCACTCAACTGGAGTTTAAGAAGATTTCAAGGCCCTGATCGCTGCTGGAGTACTTTGTCCTTTATCAGCAGGTGGGTATGCCGCTCACGGGTTAACGCTTATTCCTGGCGTTCTGATTGCTGGTGACGCTTTCTCTACAGTAAAACAGGAATCTTTAATCTCCGTCATCACCCAAGATGAGCAGATCAGCGGCCCTCCTAAATACCTCACTGTTGATTGGAAGGCTGCAGAAGATTCCGTAAAACGGCTAAGGGACTTAAACCCATCTCTTGCAATTCCAAGTCACGGGCAACCCATGGCAGGGGAGGAACTAACCCGTCATTTGGACATCCTAGTCAACGATTTTAAGGATATCGCCGTACCTGAACAAGGTCGTTTTGTTGACAGGCATCAATGACGTTCATTTAGCTATGAGCGAACAAGAAAAAGCGCAAAAACAGCAAGCTTTCCAGCAAAGTCAAGATCAACAAAACAGTCAAAATCAGCAAAGTCAAAGTTTCCAATAAAATTAATTAACCAAAAAAAGTCCGCTTATTGCGGACTTTTTTTGTTAGACCTCAGTAGTCAGGGGTTTTGCAGAGAAAGCCTAAGTATCAAGAAAAAAAGAAGGTGAGGGAGTGTTCACCTTACACGGCATTAACCTAGAATTCCTCAGTAATTAGCTTTTCTAGGGTGTTTACATCCTCATGGAAAGTTAAGGGTCTAACGGCAGGGCCTTCTATTATGGCTCCAACATCGGAAAATCTTGAGCCATGGCAAGGGCAGTCCCAGGAGGTTTCAGCTGAATTCCAGGTTAATTCACAGCCCATATGGGTACATGTTGTATCAACGACATGTAGCGTACCTTGTTCATCTCTATGTGCTCCAGCTCTTTGCCCATCGGCCTTAATTATTTTGCCTTCACCAGGTTTAATGTCGATAGACTCTGGTACAGGGGAAAGCTTCCCCTCAATAAGTTGATCGGCAACATTAAAGTTTTGAACAACAAAATTCTTAGCGGAAGCAGATAGGGTTAGACGAGAGGGATTATATACATCCTGCCAAGCACTTTTGCCAAGAGTTATTAAGTCTCTTAAAATCA
>CAKMJS010000168.1 GCA_927405585.1 uncultured Desulfosporosinus sp. | reverse complement strand
TTGTAGGACGAATCTTTGATTCAGTCATCAAGCGTGTAATGGTTAGGTCCTAATTTAAGTGCGCTTACTGCTATGTCAATGTCTCTATATTCTTTGGTTTGTACTCTATAACAACTCTTTCAGTGTCAGTAACCCCGTCCCTGCGACACATTAGAATTTGAACAGAAGTTGATAAATACTGTGGAGACTTGATGGCATATCAATATGTTGATATAATATGCATATAATAATGCGAAGGGGTGCATGTTATGCCATTAATTAGACCTAGTTCAGACCTTAGAAATAAATATAATGAAATTTCCGATTTCTGCCATAAATATTCTGAACCTGTATATATCACAAAAAATGGTCAAGGTGATTTAGCGGTTATGAGTATTGAAACTTTCGAGCGTATTGTTGGTAAGTTTGAACTATGTAAACTGCTTAATGAAGGTATCGCGGATGTTAGGAATAACAGAGTTTTATCTGCTGAGGATGTGTTTAGACAAGTTGATAGTGCTATAAGCGAATGAAAAAGTACGGTGTTTTAATGACACATACTGCGACGGAGGACTTGAAAGGTATTGCTTCATATGTTGCTAATGAACTTCAAGAGCCATCTATTGCTAAAAAACTTATACAAACTATTAAAGATGCAGTTATGAGCCATGGGCAAATGCCTACTAGATACTCCTTGCTTCGAGATGCGAATCTTACAGTTCAAGGGATAAGACGATTGATGATTCAAAACTATATCGTATTTTACGTCGTTTCTGAAAAAGATTCTCAAGTAATAATTGTTAGAATTCTTTCAAGCAGACGAGATTGGGTCAATTTACTCGACTGACAGTACTTAATCTCGGAGGCTTAAAGCCTCTTTTTTGTTTGGTGCTAGATTTATCTAAAGAGGACTTGGTGTCAATGAATAAGAAAGGTGATTTTGCTAGGCTTATAAGATAAAGAAAAACATCTGGGAAAGCACCCCTCCTGCCTAGCGGTACCGGAAAATAACTTTAGACAAGTGGATTCTCGTTAGAGGGATAGTATTTATAGTTACTACTTGGAGAGAAGGGGACTACTATGCCTAGAATTATTATCAGCCTGAGGAACGGGGTCAGCATCCTAGAATCGTCAGAGAGAGGCTTGGAACTTAAAGCGGGCTATCGGATCCACCGTATTAAGGAAGCTACTCCAAATACCATCCAGACTCTACTTCGCTTGTTCTCAAGAGAAATATCCTATGAAGAACTGCTAGGCCGGAGAGGGAATGATGATGAACCTGGAGGGGTATGGTCTTGTTTGGAAAAGATCTCCAGATTGGGCTGTCTTTTCTGGTCAATCGAAGCTCAAGGACTTGAACTCGCCAAGCTACAGACCATTGGTCTGGGTTTTGCTCCGCACTTAACTCAGATTGAGCGTGACCAGCGCTTTGCAGCCTCGCGTTTTGCATATTCTCGTAGTTTGAATCGGAAATCTGTGCTGGAGACGCCTCTGAATCCTGTCCGGATCGAGCTGAGCACTTGGCTGTCAGGAGCAGTTTGGCAGCAAATCTCTCAACCTTTTACTTATCCGGAACTTAGCACGGTCATTCCCGGCAGCGACCCTGAGCTTGTCCGGATGTTGTTGCAACTATTTCTCGCCGCTGGAGTGATCCAGCCGCTGGATGACAGTGCGGTTGCTTCCGGTGCTCTAGACGAGGTACTTAAGCAGTGGGAGTTCCATGATCTGTTGTTCCACTCGCGGTCCCGAGCGGGTAGACATGACCAGCCTTTGGGTGATACCTTTCCTTTTTGGCCTAAGATTCCACCGCTGCCGGCCTGCAAACCGCCATTTAGGGGTGAAATTCTCGAACTTTATAAACCCGATATGGAACAACTCAGCGAGGAAGATTATCCATTTACTTTGATTCTGGAAGAACGCCGTTCAATTCTAGACTACGGGCCGCAATCTATAACTCTTCAACAAATTGGGGAATTTCTTTATCGCACTGCCCGGGCTAAAAGGGTCAAGCCGATTAATGAAGAGATGGGAGCGATGTATGAGACCAGCACACGGCCCTATCCGGGAGTAGGTAGTTGTTATGAATTGGAGGTTTATCTAACAGTGGCAGAGTGCGCGGGGCTAAACAATGGTCTATACTACTTTGACCCTCAGCATCACACGTTGACTAAGGTTTGTGGCGAAAACCAGCACACGGTATTGATTCTGAAACAGGCTTCGCACGTTGCAGACATAAGCTGCAACCCACAGGTAGTCATCACCCTTACGGCTCGTTTTTCGCGGGTGGCTTGGAAATACAGCTCGATTGCCTATTCCTTGATCCTTAAGGACGTCGGAGTGTTGTT
>CAKMJS010000167.1 GCA_927405585.1 uncultured Desulfosporosinus sp. | reverse complement strand
TCGGCATGCCGATTAAGTCAAATTTTGCTAAGCGCCATTCTTTCCAGAGTTCATAACCCCCGCCGTTATAGAGCCAGTGAATCATTTCCTCTGATGTACCGCTTCCAGCGTATCCGCCGAACAATGCCGAAGTACGGTCTTTCCCGATATCATAACCAGGCCACAGGTGACCTGCTTGAGCAACCCCCGTACGGACTGCTTCAGACACTTCGAGCGCAGGCGCAATTGCTCCGCCGGGGAAGGTCTCTATTTTAAGGCGTCCATTACTCATTTTGTCCACTTCTTTGGTGAAATACTGAGCTGTCTCTGTATAAAGTGGAATTCCGGTTGACCAACTGGTGGTCAATTTCCAAGTAATCACTTTTGCCGGGTCAGCCTGGGTTCCTGTGCTTTTTGGTGCAGAGCTACAGCCTACCACTGACAGGGTTAGAATGAGCATCATGGAAATTAGACTCAACGTTCTCTTTTTGCTTAAAAATCTCATTTTCTAAATCCTCCTTATCATCTTTTGGAAACCCTTAGCAATTTAGTATTGCTCAACTCCTCTTTCCTCTTACTATCTTTCTAATAAGAGCGAATTCGCTTTACTAACCGCCTCTCCCGCATCGGAAGCATAGAAGTCTGCGCCTATAGAATCTGCAAAGCGCTGTGTAACCGGTGCTCCTCCGATTCCAATTAAAACCTTGTCTCGCAGTCCATTGTCAGCCAATACTTGTATCACTTTAGCCATGGACTCCATTGTGGTGGTTAACAGGGCACTCATCATGACAAAGTCGGGACTATGCTCCTTGACCGCTTCCAAAAACTGTTCCGATGTAATATTAACACCTAAGTCTATGACTTCATATCCACCCCCTTCCATCATCATACAGACCAGATTCTTACCAATGTCGTGTAGATCTCCTTGCACCGTACCCACGATGGCTTTACCCTTGCTCTCCGTTTTTTGGGCAATTAGTAAAGGCTTGACTAGATTGAGCCCGGCGTACATAGCCCGAGCAGAGATCATCATTTCTGAAATATAAAACTCACCTTTTTGAAATTTCTCTCCGACTATTTTCATGGCTGGAATTAATCCTTCATTCAGGATTTCTTGTGGGGTTTGACCTGCATCCAGACCCGCTTGAGTTAGTTCTTTTACCTTAGGCGCTTGGCCGTTAATCACGGCCTCTTGAATTTCTGCTAAGAGATTAGACATTTGTTTCCCCTCCATCTAATGGATATTTTCCATATTTTTTAATTGCTTTACTCATGGCTAGGACGTTTTCCAGCTTACAATAATCCGTCAGACTGTTGGCGCTACTGACAATGTAGCCTCCACCCGGGCCAGCTGTCATGATTCTTTTACGCACTTCTGCGTCCACTTCGTCTATTGTACCCAGGGGCAGGGTATAATCTAAATCAATATTACCGACAATTCCTACCCGACCGCCATATTCTTGCTTCATCTTGCCCATGTCCATGGCACAGGGTTGGATAGGATGGACTGCCGTCATTCCTAAGGACAGCAGATCCTCCATGATTGGGAAGAGATTGCCATCACTGTGGAAAATCCATGGTTTCTTAATTCTGTCGGCCACGATTTTCATGCTGGGCAGCATCAATTCACGAAATACCTTGGGCGACATGAAGGGACCATGGTTTCCAGCGAGATCGTCATTGGCCCAAAAGAAATCAAAATCCATTTCATTCAGGTGGTCTACCACAGCTGCTGACCATTCGGCAAACCGTCCCATGACTTTTTGGATTAATTCGGGATTGTCCATTTGCGCATAGCTAAACTCTTCAAGTCCCATGCTTTCGAGGGTCGAAGCTGCACCCAAGCGAATACGAGCAAAGACAGCGTAATCCCCTTTATACTGCTTAATCCACTGGGCAATTTTTTCATATCTTGCTGGGTTATGGGGGTCGGGCAAGAACTCATCAAACAAGGCTAAAGAATCTTCCGAGGTTAAGAGCCCCTTTTCGATATAGGTTCGGCCGGTAGCTGGATCCGTCCCCATTTTAGCAATCCAAGGAGGGAAGAAATCAAAGGTTACTTTTTTAGGGTTGTAATAGCTTTCTTTATAGGTCTCCTTAGTTACCATTCCCTGACCATCGGAAACTTCACCGGTCGGATAATGGGCACCAAACGCGCTTAAGCCTAGTTTTTCGCATAATTCCGGAGGGGTAAAATCTGTTCTGCCCATAATCTCGTACTGGAGCGCTTCCTCGATGTCGTTTTCCATCCAGGGTATTTGATCGGGTTCTCCTCTATGAAGTGCCGTCATCACCCGTTCACGCGGTGTCATTGTCATAGTATCGTTACCTCCCGTTATAATGATTCGCTTATTTCAAACTCATGGCGGTTCTGGAACATTTCATCCGTGATCTCCTTACCACCCTCGACTACCACGAAATCGTCATCCCATGGTCCGAAAAGCAGCTTCTTCACGTAATCCAGAGTGCCGTACATTTCTTCATACTTCAAATTAAAGAACTCTGCGAAATGCTTGACATAAGCTTCTGAGGGCTCATCCACTTCCTGTATGTGTTTAATGAGTACTGCTCGCTTGTAATGTTTAAGGATTTCCTTGATGGTCCAATCCGCAGTCTCCTGATCGTATTTTGCGACCACCTTGTGATATTCCTTGAGCGGGTCTTCGGAAGCTTCTATCCAGCCTTTGGTAAAATAATAGCTACCCGGGTTTTGGGCGAACTCTTTGTAATAACTTGACCGACATCCCATGGTTAGCCCAATACAATCATCTATTTTCGGCACAACCATTATCTGATGAGACTGGGCCCGAAGACCGACAATTGACCGGCTGCATAACCCGTACCCCAGTATAATCAAGTCGGCATCGCTCTGAGAATTAATCATCTCTTGAAGAGTTTCCGTTAGGACTGGAGGTGTACGGTGCAGTCCTGCATCCAAATACTCGAACTTGTAAGGTGTTTCTCCCAGTGCTTCCAATTGCCGCCTAAGAACATCACAGGCTATGACGACTTGCTTGTTTTCGGGCTTCTCCATGATTGACATCCCACCTATTTTTTTAAGCCTTGACCTTGCCTGAGCGTACCCCTGCAATGTAGTCCATGCAATACTCGTCCTGACCGGCTAAGGCTCGTGAGGCCGCCAGCGTCGACATGATGGTTTGATCTAAAGGATCAAGAATAAAAGCGTCCATTCCCATGGCTATACCCATCACCATGTAAGCTCTGTTTAAAAGGCGTCTTTCAGGCATTCCGTAAGACACATTTGACAATCCGGAAACAACATGAACTCGCGGGTATTTGTGGGTTAAAGCATAGGTACTAAGCAGTATTTCCATGCCAAACTCATGGTTGACCCCAAGGGGTTTTACTAAGGGATCGAGGTAGATATCATCTTCCGAAACCCCGGCTGCGACAAGGCCCCCTACCAGAACGTCAGCAACCCTTATTCGCTGCTCGGCGGTTTCTGGCATACCTGAATCATCCATACAGAGGGCAACTACTTTCGGCTTGTATTTCTGGATTAGGGGCAGAACTCTTTCCCAGCGATCTTTCTCTGCAGAAATTGAATTAATCATGGCGCTTTTGTTGCATCTTGCTAACCCCGCTTCCAGAGCAGCAGGACTGGGGCTATCAATACATAGGGGTTTATTCGTTACTTCTTGGATAAGGTCTACCAGCCAAATCATACTCTCAATCTCGTTGCTGGCGGCTGCCGCATTGACATCGATGTAGTCCGCTCCTGCGTCGGCCTGGCGTAGCGCTAGATTCTGGAGATAGTCTTTATCTCTTTGTTCTATAGCTTGGGCAATCGCCTTACGCGAGGAATTTATCAGTTCTCCGATCACTAACACATGCTAACCTCCTTTTTAATGGTCATGAAGCAACGCAAGACTGTAGAAGTGCGTGAACGAAGGCCAGACTTAAGGCTTTATGGGACCAAAGTCTCTAGCCAGTTCGGCAATTCTTTGAATTCTAGAAAACTTAGCGTTGGGTGGCGTTGTATCTGCTATGCTTAGAATTAGATGATCTCCTTTACCAGCTTGGATTAGTAAGTCTTCCATGTAGGCTTCAAATTCCTGATCATTCATGGTATTTTCCAGGACACTAATGGAGGGTATCCCTCCCCAAATAGTAATTTTACTGTCGAAAGCCTCTCGTACTTCCCGAAGGGATAATGACGTCATTGGGGAAGGACAGATCGAATCGGCAATATCAATTTTACTGTCCACATAGGCTGAAAGTAGACCTTTATTTTCCCCATCCGTATGGGTCAAAAGAAACTTCCCCTGTGCGTGAAGGATATCGGCAGCTGTTGCCAGACTGGGTGTAATGTACTCTTGAAAAAAGGGTGGCCAGGTAATCTTGGCGTCATAATTCGCCCCGTAGAGGACGACATCCGCTGGACTCTGCGCTACAACGTTAAACACTCTCTTAAAATAAGTTCCTATCCGGTCTGCAAGCCTCCTGAGCTCTGCGGGGTGATCGTGAAGCTCATAAAAGAAAAGTGTATAGTCCATCAATTCCCTTTGGATTAGATGCATAGGTGAGCCTGCCAAGCTGACGAAAGCCACCGCCACGCCTCTGTCCCCAACTTCTTCCTTGGCCACTAGATAGCGGTCATAGGTTGGCTCAACGACAGCGTTTTCAAAGATATAGGCAACCGCTTCGTAGTCTTCGACGCTTTTAATGGCATGTTCCACCACATGGGTAATGGTAATGCCCGCTTGACGCATAGATTCATCATAAAGTACTTTTGTTCGGACGTTGCCCTTGGGGGTTAGGTACTCGACCGTAGTATAGTCCCCTTCATAGGAAATATTGCGTTTTATTCCCCTTAACACAGTCCGGTAGGGTAAGGTTCGCAGACGGTAAATGCCTAATGCCCGATCTACTTCATCCAGCGGATCCGTGAAATCCAAAAAATCCGGAACAATACTATGATAGCCTACTCCCAATTCATCTACTATTTCGGTCAGGGTTGCATTGCAATACTTATCTGGTAGAGTTCCCCGAATCTTATTGGATTTGTACCATAAGTCCAGACGCGGGACATAAGGTAAACAATCACAGGGTTCGCCGCGTAAGACAGCTAGAATTCGCTCACGGTTTGTCACATACTTCCCTCCTTTTTGAAAATGAGTTACAGCACAAGTATATTTGCAAGATTCATGCCATTCCGAAAACTCTGAAATGACTGGATTCTTGCACTCTTGGTGATTCCATTCTTGATCACCCGTGTGATGGTATGGATCAATCCTATCCTACTTGTACGTTGGATAGAGACTCACTTTCTAGGAGTGATTCACTTTGCGATCGTATGATTCCTTTTGTGTTCAAAATTTGTTTATTTCTTACAGTCCACAAAGTAATATGACCGATTCCTGATTCGCTTATCCCTGGATGATCCTTTTGAGGAACTGCCTAGAAGTAAAAATAAAGGGGTACCCTCAGGTACCTCTTTACTTGTACTTCTCATAAATACGAAAAAGGCCCCCAAGGGGGCCTCCTAAGATTTATATAACGATGTTATACTTACTTAATTTCTTAACTAGGGACGATTGGCTGATTCCTAAGACAACGGCTGCTTTGCGGGTGCTTCGTAATCTTTGATAGGCCTCAAGAATTAATCGTTTTTCCTCACTCTCCAACACCTTTTTCAAGGAAGATATGGGCTGATCGCTTGGATAGGACGCTCCGGTAGGGATGCCTGAAAGATTTTCAAGCATAATACATTCCTCACGACTGGTTACAACCAACCTCTCGATAGTATTTTCCAGTTCTCGTATGTTGCCCGGCCAATCATAATTCAACAGCCGATCCATCACATCTGGATGAATCCATTTTTGGTAGCCGTATCGCTGATTGAACTTGGCCAAGAATTCGGTGACTAAGGGCAAAATATCTTCTTTTCGATTTCTTAGCGGGGGGAGAATAATTGGGACGACATTTAACCGGTAGAACAAGTCCTCACGAAAGCTCTTCTCTTGAATCATTACTTGCAGATCGCGGTTTGTAGCGGCCACAATTCTGACATCTAACTTAATCGCTTTTTTGCCCCCGACTTTGGTGATTTCTCTATCCTGTAACACACGGAGAATTTTCACCTGAAGGTCAAGGGGTATTTCTCCTACCTCATCCAAAAACAGAGTTCCGCCCTGGGCCAATTCAAACAAGCCAGGTTTTCCTTCTTTTAACGCGCCGCTAAAGGATCCTGGTTCGTACCCAAAAAATTCAGATTCCAGCAAATTGGCAGGGATCGCCCCACAGTTTATTTTTATAAAGGGCTCTTTGGAACGCTTACTAGCCCGATGGATTAGTTGGGCGATTAACTCCTTCCCGACACCGGACTCACCCAAAATCAGCACGGTCGAATCCACGTGGGCAACATGATAGGCTAAATCCAGTTTTTGTCTCATCTCTGGATTGTTCGTTATGATCTTTCTAAAGGGTTGTTGGGAACGTAAATGCTCTAATTCTTGATAATAGCGATTCTTAGTCTCTTCTGATTCTGCTAATTGCTCCTTAAGAGAATTTAGCTGGGTAACGTCCCGAATAGCCGTTACCACCCTAACTAATTCCCCATCTTCATCGTACACAGGGTTGCCCGACAATAGTAACTCTTTATTATTTCGAATATCAAGAATTGTTACCTTGGAATTCCTCTCCACGACCATTTCTGTCACAGATCGTCTGATGTAACCTTCCTTAACTAATTCCCGGACATGTTTTCCAACATATTCCTGAGAGCTTATTCCTGTCATCTGCTGATAAGCGTGATTCACCCTGAGAATAAACCCCTTGTTGTTGGACACGACAATACCGTCGTCTAACGACTCGATAATGGCATCTAACTCTTTATTGATCGTCTTAACAGTGTCCAATTGATCGGAAAGTGCTTCAAAGTCGGAAATATCCTGAAATACAGCCACAGCGCCGATGATGACATTCCCTTTTTTAATGGGCCCTCGGTTGGAAATGATGACCCGATTAGCGATCTCCATACGCTGGTTATATTCTACCAGACCGGTTTCCATCACATTAAGCAATTTAGTGTTTGGCATGGCTATATCGATTCGTATTCCCAGAGCCTTTTGCTTGGGATAATTCATCATTTCTGCAGCAGCCTGATTGACAACTACGATTAGCCCCTCCCGATTAATTACTATCACGCCGTTATGCATGGAATCTAGGATTTCATTCCAATAATTGTCCTTAAATTCCGAGATCAGCATTCTAGGCGTCCCCCCTTATACTATCTAAGCCGTTCCTGCTTTTCGACCAATCTTCTGTTGGATAAGTGCTAAGAAGTCATGTTTTTCAGCTTCGTTGAGAAATATTCTTAAAGGAATAATATGCGCTGAATTCTCACTTACATAAATATAGATATGCGCATTGTTTTCCAGAATATCTTCGATTTCCTTAAACCGAGTCTTTGCTTTCGTGTGTTTGCTTTGATCAACAATACCCTCTTCAGATATCGATAAGCTATGAGCACCGATCACAATATTTTTTTCCCCATCATTTAGCAGCTTAGTAATCCTTTTTGAGACGATCTTTCTTAAACGTCTCGGGTAGAATACAACCCAATAAACGTAAAAAGCTAGGAATATCGCTAGGCCGTACTCAAATCGCACAATCGACCATTGGCCTAGGAAGATGGGGATAACGATCAGTAATAACGACAGAATATACCGTTGGATATAGGCCGACCGCCTTGTTGACTTAGCATACATAATATGGAACAAATTGAAATCAATTAAGTCTTCTTTAGTCAGTTCATACTCAAATTTCATTTTCATCAGAATTTCTCCTTTTGTAGCTTCACGTAGTTGTCTCCTATGTCTCCCACTTCGTATTACATTAATAAATTCGCCATAATTATAGCATAATCAGGCTGATTAGTACCAATCGGATAATTATTGATGAAGAGCGTCTTCGCCCGACCTCAAGCACATTTCGGATTGGATACATCGAAAAGCCCTTTCCAAAGAAGATGCCCTGATGGTAATTGTCAGGTTCAGTGGAACTCAGTTTGATCCCACGCTGGTTAATAAATTCGTTGAGTTGTTAAGTTAAGAGGAGCGAACCCTACATTCTATAGGGTTCGCTCCTTTATGATGTTATCCGACATGGGGTAGCAATGAATGAGTTACTCTGTTTTTTGAGCAGAATCTTTACGGTCGCAGCCTTTTTTGTGCCCAAAACCATGAAATTCGCCTTTTTCAATGTCCTGCTCGACTTTTAATTGACGTTCTTGCATGGCTTTTTTGATTTTTTCGGCTTTTGTTTGATCCAGAATTCCGGCCTCCACTTTTTTGTCAATAATCTGGACTTTGATGCTTGTCATCTGTTGAGTGAGAGCTTTAATCTCATTCAATTTGACTTGATCAACAGCCCCTAAGGCAGGCGCGGCGCTTAGAACCAAGAAAGCCAAAGCCAAAATGCTTGCAGCCAATCTTCTCATATGCCAGTCCTCCTCATTCATTTTTTTGCCGGAAACATTCTTAGAATGCCCAATTATCAAATTTGTATTAATGCTTGAAAAAGTACTCAAATTCCTGAAAATCGGGGGTGTAACCAACTTGAAAACAAGTTTCGTTACAACCCAGATTTTCTAGTCGGTTAGCCCCTTGGGGGGGGTTCTTACCTTAAGCAGATTGTTTAGCTTTAGCCAAAATCTCTGCTAACATCGTTCTCTCATTTTCTCCTAAGGACAATAGTGGCTTGCGAGGTTCTCCTCCAAACAGTCCCTGAAGCTCCAGAGCTGCCTTCAGACCACCGATTCCCCAGCGAGCTGTCACTGCATTATTGATATCTAAAAGCCTGAGTTGGAGATCTCTAGCTTCGGCATGTTTACCCGCTTCTACCAACTCTTCAATTTCAGCACATTCGTTAGGTAATACGTTGGCGAGAGCAAGGGTTCCACCAGTTGCTCCGAGAGCCAGACTCGGATAAAGGAAACTGGCAGACCCCGCGAATACAGCAAAGTCCGAAGAACTGGTGTTTATAATCTCTGCGATCTGCACAATATTACCGCCAGAATCTTTCAAGCCGATGATATTAGGATGCTTGGATAACTCGGCGACTAGCTTAGAGGAAAGATTGATTCCAGAGTTACCTGGCATATTGTACAAGATGATTGGAATTGGACTAGCCTCAGCAACTTCTAGGTAGAAACTCTTGTTCAGATCATCCGTCATCGCTCTTTTATAATAATTTGGACTTAAAATTAAGGCGGCTGCGGCACCCGCCTGTGCGGCAAACTTGGTCAGTTCAATAGTCTCTTTAGTTGACTCGCACCCAGTACCAGCAATCACAGGTTTCTTCCCTTTCGCTAATTCACAGACTGCGCTAATTAATTTCATTTTTTCTTCACGGCTTAATACCACAAATTCGCCGTTAGAACCCAAGACCACTATCCCTGTTAGTTTGGAATCAAGCCAAAATTTCATATTCTCGGCCAGTTTGTCATAGGCAATCTCGTCCTCAATAAATGGGGTTGGGATCGGAGCATATACTCCCTTCAGTTTAAACATACTTTTAACTCCTCACATTTTCTAATTTTTACCCTCTTATATCCTCAAGGGATTATCTATAGAATTATTATTTACACTCATTCTATTTATCTAGGATCGCTCCTTGATTGGCCTGCCCCACATTTCGGCTGTATACTCCTAAAAATCCTTTCTTTACAGGGGGAGCCTGGGGAAGAAGTTTACTCAAGCGTTCCGCGAATTCTTCCTCACTAATCTTGAGGTTAACCATGATTTCGATTTCTGCCGCAACAATTTCTCTGCTTGCCAGAGAATAGTGCATACCCATTCCTTGTGCTATGGCATCACAGACGGCAATCGTATGGAATTCAACAGGCGTTCCACCCGCTGCCGTGATGCCGCTTTTTACAAATTGAGCCAATTCTTAATAGTAAGGTCAACCCAAGCGGGAACTACGGGGCGGGAGCCTGGAGCGATTAACAACTGATCATAACGAATTGTTTCATGATTATATTATTAGGTATACCAAGTCTCCCCTCCCCTTCCTCTAGATCTCATCGTAGTACCAGATTTCAGCCAGTTCTTCTAGTAGACGCTGAGCTCTTATAGGATTGAATACACCACAAATGCAGGGCGTTGCTAGAAATACCGCTGCTTGCTGAGGACTGAAAAGTCCTCTCTTCATATCCAGTAACGCCTGACGAGCTAAATGCTGTGATACCATTCCGTGCCCACACATCGTAATTATTTCTAGAATCTCCTCCTCTGGGAGTTTGGAGTTCTTAAAGCAGATTCCGACTGAGTAGTCTTTTTCTACTATCCCTGTAACCGTAATCGATATGCCAAGGTTGCCTTCCTTCAGTTCTTTGACTGCTTTCAAAATCGCTTCTTTATCTATAAACACAGCTTGGATGGTAGAGGTGTCTAAGCCTTCAATCTTACTTGTTGGGTATTTATTGAGTATTCTTAAAAATTCAGACAAGACTCTCTTAGAATCCTGCTCATTAAAACCCTTAGCAGTCATTGTGAACGTCAGTAAAGCCTGCCCTGTATCTCCCTCTGTGCCTTGACAATGATGCAAAGTATGTGTCATTTATTCACAGGCTCCTTTCACTTGGATTCGACGAAGGCGCATCATAACTCTAATAATGTCAAACCTTGATTCACGTATTCAGAAGGCGCACAGGTTGTAATGAGCGCGCCTATTTTCTGGGCCACCTCTTCACTGCCCCCTACGGGTAAGTCAATAGCAGTAAGCACCTTTACGCCTACTCCTGCCAAGGCCAAAGCCACAATAACATCCCGTGGAGTGGTCAGCTCTGGGAAAAGGGCAATAACTTTTTCCGTTCCGATGGATTCGACTAAATCAAGGAGTGTCACGACGTCAAGTTCTGTGCCGATACATTTGATCATGGGAGACTTCCCTGAAAGATATCCGTATCTCCCTAACGTGACAGCAGTATTGCCGTAAGTTAGACATAAGACATCCTTTGGTGCAATTTTTGCCACCGCTTCACAGACTAAAGCATCCTGTGTGACTTTGAGATTGGTCCCACCCCCTAAGATACAGATTCCTTTAAGTTGACCTGTTTGTAGGTTTGTCTTTATTTGTTCGAAGTCTAAGCTGCTTAGTTCAACCTCGTGAATCTCCTCGGAGGAGAGAATCTTGCCCTGATCACGTTTGGGTATAGCCAACTGCGGCTTGAAGTAGCTAAGCTCTTACTTTAATCTCGGTTGTCCGATCGTTCGCTTCAGCATAAATCGTATGGTAGTGAGGAACCATGTTTGCCCCCTTTGGGTCAATGCTTAACTTTAGTTAACTGAGTTCATTGAACTTACCACGTTTCGTGTAATGAGTATGCAGCAAATCTTGAGATTTCTGGCCATTTGGCTCTTTCAGGAAATCCTTATAGAGCTCGATTACATCCATATTTTCATGCGCTTTTCTAAAAGCTTTGCCTTCATCTTCTTGGTAAATCGCTAGACAGCGTTGTTGCCGAATTTCGGGCGTGGTTGGTCGGGGCTGACCGCCACCACTAATACAGCCGCCAGGGCATCCCATGACTTCGATGAAATGATAGGGAGATTCTCCCTTGGAGATTTGATCCAATAATATTTTAGCACCACGCAGTCCGCTAGCGACCGCACCTTTAAGCGTAACACCCTCTAGGAATTGAAACGCTTCAACTGGATTATCAAGTCTCAACTCGATGTCCTGAATCTGATCTGCTTCAATCATCGGAGTAACCTGAAGCGTGCTAAAGGGAAGTTCACGGCCTGTCACCCTTTCGTAAATGGTACGGATTGTCGCTTCCATAACTCCACCAGAGACTCCGAATAGTTCTGCTGCACCTGAAGAACGTGTGAACGGTTGATCAAATTGGCCTTCATCCAAATTTCGGAGATCGATTCCTGCTTCTTTGATCATCCTAGCAAGTTCTCTGGTTGTTAGAACCGCATCAACATTGGGCAGGCCATTGTTCTTCATTTCCGGTCTAGAAATTTCAAATTTCTTGGCAGTACAAGGCATGATCGATACGACATACATATCCTGTGGGTCGACCTTTATCGTTTCAGCATAATAGGATTTAGCCAAAGCACCCAACATGGTGTGCGGGGATTTGCAGGTGGAAAGGTTATCAAGCCTTTCTGGATAATTATGCTCGACATACTTAATCAAAGCCGGACTACAGCTTGTCATCACCGGCAGGCTTACCTCTAGACTATCAAGCGAATGTTTCATTCTGGTTAGGAATTCCGTACTAGCTTCGATGACTGACAGGTCAGCCGCAAAATTCGTATCAAAAACATCATTAAAACCAATTTCTCGCAGACCGGCTATTAATTGGCCGGTGAGCTGCGTCTCTGAGGCATACCCAAACTCTTCACCGATTGCCACTCTTACTGCTGGGTCCACCTGGACAATAACACGCTTGCTCTTGTCGTTAATAGCCTCCCAAACAGATTGGAGAGCATCGGTCTCTTTAAGTGCGCCCACCGGACATACAGCCGTACACTGACCACAGTAAGTGCAATTAACTGTATTGAGAGGTAACTCCATCGCTGTGCCAACGACTGTCTCGAAGCCACGATTCTGGGCGTTCAGAATCCCAACATTCTGAAGCTCGTTACAGGCAGTAACGCATCGTCGACAGAGAATACATTTCGCCATGTCACGGGTGATGGCCGGAGAACTATCGTTGGTACCGCCAGAAGACTGCCCAGCAAAACGGTCCTGGGTCACGCCTAACCTTTTACCCATAGCCTGTAATTCACACTTCAAGTTGCGCTCACAATGCAGACAATCTTGAGGATGGTTGGAAATCATGAGTTCGAAGAGATTCTTCCTGACTTTGCGGACGTTATCCGTGTTGGTATGAACGACCATTCCTTCGCTGACCTGAACCATGCAAGACGCTTGCAGGTTTTTGGAGCCTTCAACTTCTACGACACATAATCTACAAGCCCCAAACTTGTGAACTCCTTCAAGGTTGCAAAGGTTCGGAATATCAATCTTGTTTTGCTTAGCTGCTTCTAAAATGGTTAATCCCGCCATAGTAGAAACCGGTTTATCGTTAATGATTAGGTTTATCATACTTTCCTACCTCCTGTCACAGCGCAAACACCGCATTGATTCGGCAATTGCTTTAAGCTTGTGATAACCTCTGCCAACTTCACTAAAGGAGTTTTTTCTGGTCCCTGGTGCTAGAATCTCCATAGCATAACGTTCATGATCTAATAGGTCATCGTCATCGTTTGCAGGGGGAAACTCAATCGCTTCACCTTTGTTAAGGATCCCTTTACCACCTAGGAAACGATCCATCGCTACAGCCGCCTTTTTCCCATCCGCTATGGCCATGATGGCCACATCAGATCCTCTCGCCACGTCTCCACCGGCGAATACACCTGCTAGGGTTGTCATCATGCCATCCTTATCAGTCATTAGAGTGCCCCATTCTGTAATACCCACTTCATTACGATTAATAAACGACAAGTCCGAGGATTGGCTGACGGCTGGAATCACCATATCAACTTTAATTGTGAAATTGGACCCCTCTTTGACGATGGGTCTCCTTCTACCGCCGGAATCAAATGATCCGAGGTCCATCTGGACACACTCAATTTCCTCGACCGTTTCTTGACCGATAAACTTTAGCGGAGCCACCAAAGGCATGATTACTATGCCTTCTTCGATAGCCTCTCGGATTTCT
This sequence comes from uncultured Desulfosporosinus sp., assembly GCA_927405585.1. Taxonomy (GTDB): domain Bacteria; phylum Bacillota; class Desulfitobacteriia; order Desulfitobacteriales; family Desulfitobacteriaceae; genus Desulfosporosinus. The sequence continues at coordinate 24,695 of CAKMJS010000167.1, read as the reverse complement.
TTTGGATCAGCAGGCATATCTTCAAGGGATCGTCTATAGAGCACCTTGACGTTTGCGCCCATTCGTAAAGCGGTTCTAGCTGCATCAATCGCCGTATTCCCACCGCCAATGACAGCTACACTCTGACCTACCTGAACTTCATGGCCAAGATTGACAGCCCGTAGAAAGTCAAACCCAGGAACTACTCCGGTTAGCTCTTCACCAGGCACATTAAGCTTGTTCGAGCTCTGGCTTCCGGTAGCGATATAGATCGCGTCATGCTTCTCCCTTAACTCTCCAAACGAGATCATCTTACCGACCTCCGCATTGAGATGAATATTAACCCCAAGCTGTTCGATTAGGTTAATTTCACGGGTAAGAATATCATTGGGTAATCGATATTCAGGGATACCATACGCTAAGACTCCGCCAGCCAGTGCGTGCGCTTCGTAGATATCGACCTCGTAGCCAAGTCTCGACAGATAATATCCACAAGTCAGACCTGAAGGACCTGCTCCAATAATTCCAATACTTTTCCCGTTTTTGGGAAGGACAATGTCCTTTCTGGCATGATCCTCGTGTTCAAACGCATAATCAGCTACAAATCGTTTCAGATCGGCGATCGCAATCGGCTCATCAAGCTGCCCTCTCCGACACTTGCTTTCACAGGGATGAGTACAGATTCTGCCACAAACCGCTGGGAAAGGGTTTTCTTGCTTGATCAGGTAATAAGCATCTATATATCTTCCTTCTGATATTAAAGCCATATATCCCGGAACGTTGATACCTGCTGGGCAAGCATTCTCACAAGGAGAGCTTACTAGATCAGTGCAGGCCCCAGCACGGCAGTACTTAGAGTGAACATGCTCTTCGAATTCCTCACGGAAAGACTGAATCGTGCTGAGAATAAAGTTTGGCGCAGTTTGACCTAAAGAGCAGATCGATGATTGTTGAATGGAAGCACCGAGTTCTTCTAGGAGCTCGAGGTCACCTTGCTGACCGTTACCCTTCGAAATACGCTCTACAATCTCCAGCATTCGTTTCGTTCCAATTCGACAAGGGACACATTTACCGCAGGATTGATCTCGAATCAATTCCATCAGCTTTCTAGCCGTATCTACCATACAGGTATCTTCGTCCATGACCCTAAGGCTGCCTGAGCCCATGCTCACACCAAGTTGAGACAACGTAGATTTATCAATCGACGCGTTTAAAAATTGATTGGAAAGGCATCCGCCGGTAGAACCTCCTACCTGAACAGCTTTAAACGCCTTGCCCTTCGGAACTCCTCCACCAAGTTTATAAAGAATATCTCCTAGGCTCATCCCCATTGGCACTTCAACTAAACTCTTGTTCACAATATCTCCCGACAGAGCGAACACTTTGGTCCCTTTATCGGTCTCTGTACCATACTGGGTATACCAGTGCCCGCTCCTAAGAATAATGGGAGGCACATGCATTAACGTCTCAACAGTATGAATAATGGTCGGCTTAGCAAATAGTCCTGGCTCAAAGGGAAAGGACGGCTTCTCTAGTGGTTCTCCACGTTTTCCTTCCATCGAAGCCAGGAGAGAGCTTTCTTCTCCCTTGACATAGGTACCAGCACTCATCCGAATTTCAAGGTCAAACTCTAAATCGGTTCCAAAAACTTCCCCTCCCAATAATCCGTAGTTACGTGCTTCGAGGATTGCTGCTTCGAGACGTTCGGCTGCCAGAAGATATTCACTATTAACATAGATATACCCCTTAGTGGCGCCCATAGCATAGCCGGCCAGGATCATACCTTCAATGACGCCGTGTGGGTCACCTTCCAGAATACTTCTGTCGATGCTTGCTTTAGGATCTCCCTCGTCAGCGTTGCAGATAATAACCTTTTGGTCATCCTTCGCGTTCCAGCCTGCTTCCCAGCGAATCCCCACCGCGAACCCGTCGCCTCCACGTTCACTTAGGCTGGATTTCTTGAGTTCGTTAATCACTTGCTGATTACTCATCAAATGTAACGCTTTGGCAAGCGCAAAGTATCCATCCTGAGCAATGTAAGCCACTATTGAAGCATAATCAATCCGTCCGCAGTTTTTTAAAGCGATCTTGATCTGGTCTATAAAGAAACTGATTTCGCTAAGTTTAGGAATATGCTGCTCGAGGGCATGATCGAAGAAGGTATACTCTTCTTTGATATTTCCGTTTATGATATGAGATTCAAAGATTTCAACCATTTTGCTAGGATTCACTTTCGTATACACGATCTCACCAGGCAAGATCAGCAACACAGGTCCCACGTCACATAGTCCCATACACCCTGTCTCGATTACAGCGACTTGCTCTTGTAACTGATGCTCCACAACTTGTTTGATAAGTGTATCTTTCACAGCACCACATTGAGCTGAAATACAGCCTGTACCACCACAAACAAGTACTTGATATTTATAGTTAGAAAGCTCTGCCCGATATCGTCGTTTTATTACGTCAAGATCCTCTAGGCTTTTAATAACGGTCATCCTTCATCTTCACCCCTAAACTTTCCTGCTTTTAATACTTAGCCAAGATGGCTTTCAATCTATCAGGACTCACTTGTTTATATAAAACCTCATCAATCATCATGGCAGGTGCCAGACCACAGGCACCGAGGCATTGGGCAACTTCTAAGCTATATTTCCGATCCTCAGAAGTCTCTCCGACTTGGATACTCAGGATATTTTCCAGACGGTCCACAAGTTTTTTGCCCCCTCTTACATAGCACGCTGTACCCATGCAAACCTTGATCGTATGATTTCCTCTCGGTTGTGTCGAGAAGAAATTAGAGAAGGTAATAATCCCAGAAACCTCTGCAAGTGGTGTATCCATTCCTTTGGCTATAAATATTTGTAGTTCCAGTGGCAGGTAGCCATAAATTGTTTGTGATATATACAGAACCTGGGTAAGACTACCTTCTCTGTTTTTATAATTGTCAATAATTTCAGCAATTCTAATATACTTTTGTTGATCTGATTCTTCACCACAACAACATTGGTCTTTGATCGCTTCGCAGTTCATCTTTTACCTCCTCTTATGCATCACCCAGAGTAACTCCCATGATCAGTTAATAATGGCATAAACATCTAAGCCTTAAAAATCTCTGTTTTCAGGTTAAGTTTTTCCGCGATAGACATAAACTGTTCTCTGAGATCAGACTCCATGGCAATCCCTTGATCAACGATCGTTTGTTCTCTTTCCCATTCTCGTTCGCCGGGTAACTTGATCGTCTTAAATCCAGGTGCCAGAGATAAGTTTCTAATCTCTGAAATAAACGTTTCTGTCCGTTCTTCGTATTCTGACCCTTCCATAAAACTATCCGCTTTGACAATTATCATAAAATGACCCACGTTAGCCGGTTCTTGGCTAGCGCTGTATTGCCAAGCAACCCCTTTTCCATAACCCGCTCCCGTAAGCACCCCTGCAAAAAATTCAATGGCTAGGCTTAAGGCCGATCCTTTTGGTCCGGCTATTGTGAGTAGAACTCCTTCGAGCGCAGCTTTGGCATCCGTCGTCGGATAACCGTCCTTGTCCAAGGCCCAACCTTCTGGAATTGGCTCACCCTTTTGAGCTGCCCTGATAATTTTCCCTCTGGCTGCTACGCTGGTGGCCATATCTACGATAATATGAGGTCTGTTCTTTCGCGGCATTCCAAAAGCGATAGGATTAGTTCCAAAATACTGCTCCTTACCACCGAAAGGCGGCGTTGCTGGAGGGGCATTCGTCAGAAGTATAGAAATATATCCTTGATCAGCTGCTTTTTCACAATAATAAGTGGAGATTCCAAAGTGGTTGCTCTGTTTAATTCCCAATGCGCAAATCCCTATCTCATCCGCTACTGCCATACCTTCATTCAGCGCCTGCATCATCACTACAGAACCCAACCCATTGTCTCCATCGACAGCAAGCACACCAGGCAACACCCTCTTGCAGTTTATTTGGGGGTTTGGGTTTACCAACCCTTTCTGGATACGCTGCAAGTACACAGGGAAACGGCTTAACCCATGGCTCGAAATCCCTTTCATCTCAGCTATGATGAGATTTTCTGTCACGATCTCTGCCCCTAGCTCTGGAACGCCACTTAGAGAAAAGGCTGAACGCATAAATTCTTCTAGGTCACCAACGGCAATCGTCTTTAACGTACTCATTTGATCCACTCCTTCTTTGTATAAAAGAAACTTGGCAGGCGCCAAACCCTAGTGGAGGCGGTCGCCTTAGTTGTGCGAATAAGCCCGGACCTACACTTCGCTTTAAGTTAATAACGCTGCGATGAACGGAATGCTCAGGACAATGGTTAGCATCCGAACCAATTGCATAATACTTATTTTCAGTGAATCGGCTTCCATTTCTTCCCCGAGGACCAACATCTGGGTAAGTCCTCCCGGAGCTGAGCCTAGTAAGCAGGTAACAGTATCCCAATGGGTCATATAACGTATAAACCACCCAACCAACAGATTGCCCATCACGACAAGCATAGAAAAACCAGCGATGGGCAAAATCATCTCCTGAATCTTTTGAAGCATGAGTGGGGAAAATTCAAGGCCAATGGTTATACCCACTCCGATTAAGGCGAAATTCATTACCTTACGGGGAAATACAAATCGTTCTCGCAAGAGAACATTTGCTAATCCCATCGCAATCATCGCACCAACCACTCCTCCCCCGGGGAAACCCACAGTGATAAGAATGAGTCCTCCCGAGATCCCAGCCGAATAAGTTATGACTCTGCGTAGTGAAGCACCTGTTTTATTGGTTATCACCTTGGAGCCTTCTGTAGGCAGAGGAATGTATTTTCCTTTGACAGATTTTGCAAGCAACGGAATGATAGTGACAATCACCATCAGACGTACAAATTGGAAAGTCGAAACGATCGCTATCTCAGAATCATAAGAAAGGGCCAAGACAGTCATCTCAGTAATTCCTCCGGGAGCGGCAGAAAATAAAGCGGTGTGAAAATCACTGGTCAAATTTCGAATTAATAAGGTCATGATTGCCGTCGAGGCTAATGTATATAGGGCAATGACCAGGGAGGCTCTCCAGATGCTTTTAATGTCACGAAGATTCTTATGGTTAATCTTTGAACCAATGGACATACCGATGATAATCTGAAATACATTGATTATGCTCATCGCAAATTCCTGAAATCCTGCACCGAGTATCTGGCAAATACCAATCGAGACCATCGGGCCCATAATTATTGGAGCAGGCAGATGAAGTTTGGTAAAAACCCAGTAACTAACTAATGCTAAACCAATAATCATACTGACTTGCACAATAAGATTCATTCCCTTTAAATCCTTCTTCCTGAAATAATCGTGGTCTATTGTATTTTTAAAACATTTGCCTAAAAATTATATAAAACGAGTTATGATACCCGTTTTATATATTTATTCTGTTTATAAAGGTCGTTTTATTTGTCATGAGTTAATAAGTCCCTAAGACTCTCAGAATATCAGTCTCAGCGTCTCAGCGTCTCAGCGTCTCTCAGTCTCTCAGTCTCTCAGTCTCTCAGTTCTAATCCTGACCATGGAACCCGAGAGAGATATTCACTGAATGGGGCGTTAACCCAACTTCCTGGCAAATACTTTGGACATTATCGAGGAGGCCAGTTACAACCACAGACAGCCCTAGTTCTTCTTCCTTAAGACGCTTTAAGACATTGACCACTTTTGAACGTTCGTGGAAACAACACATGACCGGAGAGTTATCTTCTGTTTTTGCGATCAGTTTTTGGGGGTCAAGACCCATTGTCATGTTCTCTTGAGTGGTGAGTGACCCAATATTGGTAGGACCCTCTGCAAAGATAATCTCCAGTGTTCGCTGAATTTTTGGCGTACACCCCACATGATTGATTCCCATGGCAGGTCTGGACATCACTACATAATCCTCTTGAAACGATTCGTCTGATCCGACACGGTGCATTGAATGCGTCATTTCTAGTCCTCCCTCAGAGGCCGTCCTAGCCCAACATTAACTTTCATATTCTTGGACGTCTTAATGCCTATATTCTCTAATCTCGCCACAACCGGTAATGTGCCGTCTGGTTCGAAACGGGTGATTATTGTCCAAGAAAAAATACATTTGGCTTTGCTGGCCGTATCAACTATTTTCGTACAGACTCTCTCCAGATTTTCCTGGGGGATTACGAATTCTACGATCCCAGAGAGAACTTTTTCATTTCTTACGTCTGCTTTTATGATCCCAGTTCGAGGATCTTCCATGAGAAAGGTTAGTGGGTTAGCCGATTCAAAGACGATCTCTTCTTCGGCCAAGACCTTGGTAATCATTTCTACATCTCCTAGACGAGTTCCCACGCCTGGACGACCAAACTCTAGGGCAATACCAAAGAATCCCCGTTTAAATCTTGCTGTCACATCATTGGTTTTTACCTCTTCGGTGCCCCTACCCCGAACACCAGTGTTCTCATGTTTTGATGTAGGGTCACTGAATACTTTCCTTACAGAACGTGGCCACTCCAGGGTCTCTTTAGGTTCATAAATTGCTTTGACGGGGCATTTAACCTGACGAATACAGATTCCACATTCGACACATTCATCCCAGTTGATTCGAGAAGTATCTTTTCCCCTCTCTATTGCCCCCATCGGACAATAGGGCAGACATTGCCCACATCCGACACACAATTCTTGGTTGATTTTCAAGTTCAGGTCCTCCTTGATCTTGAAGAGTTAAACGGTTTAAAGGGTACTTTCCTCCGTCTCATGGATTACGCTGTTCTACTCTTTAGGAAGTGCTGAATTGCCTTCTTAATCATCGGATAAAGGATCGCTAGAATCGAAATAACCAGGATGGATCCAGAGATGGGTCGTGTGAAGAAAATCATGGGATTTCCGCCAGAGATAATCATCGATTGTCTCAAAGAAGTTTCTAGAAGAGCCCCAAGTACTAACGCCAAGACCATGGGGGCTGCCGGGAAGTCCATCTTCTTCATAAAAAAGCCCAAAGCTCCAAAAGCTATCGTTAATCCGACATCAAACATGCTGTTACTCAGGCTGTAGGATCCAATTAGGATAAAGCTCATTACTGTTGCATTTAAGACTGGTCTTGGAACATTGAGAATTTTAATAAATAAGGGTACAGCAAGAATCGCTAATAGTAACAGAAAGATATTGCCAATATACATGCTGCCAATAAGACCCCAGACAAAATCAGGGTTACGTTCAAAAAGCATAGGTCCAGGCCGTAAACCGAACATCATCAGTGCGCCAAGCATAATGGCTGTGCTTCCCGAGCCTGGAACACCCAAGGTCAACATCGGTACCATCGCGCCGATGGAAGCAGCATTATTCGCCGATTCCGGAGCGGCCACCCCTTCGATAACACCTGTTCCGAACTCTTCACTACGTTTTGACGTCTTCTTCGCGACCCCATAGGAGATGAAGGAAGCAATCGTGGCACCAGCACCGGGAAGCATCCCGATAAAGAAGCCAATTCCTGTACCTCTAAAAATATGGGGCATAGAAAATTTCCAATCTTCTCTAGACGGGAGGAGTTTACGCCAGGTAACATCCTTCTTATCTATCTTTATTTCACATTCACTTGTTCCGCAGGTAAGAATCTCCGCAATACCGAAGAGGCCCATCGCTACAGGAATGAAATCTATTCCTTCATATAAATGCATAGACCCAAACGTAAAGCGGGGAATACCTTGCATCAAATCCAAGCCCACTGTGGCAAAGAACAAACCCACCAAGGCGGATATAAATCCTTTTGAAGGGTACTTACCTGTCATACCTGCAATGGTGGTAAGACCCAAGACCATCAGTGCAAAGTATTCGGGCGGACCAAACCTAATTGCAAAGGTGGCTAGCGCAGGGGCTAAGAACATAAAGGCTATAACAGAGATTGTTCCACCGATAATGGAAGCAAAAGCCGCCATACCTAGAGCCTGCGCAGCTCTTCCTTTTTTCGCTAAGGGGTAACCATCGAGCGTCGTCATAACGGCTGCAGAATCACCAGGCGTATTAATAAGAATTGAGGTAATTGATCCCCCATACATAGCACCATAATAGATTCCAGCCAGTAAAATAATTCCTGCTATTGGATCAGCTCCAAAAGTTAAGGGAAGGAGTACAGCGATTCCTGCAGCAGGTCCCAAGCCGGGAAGTGCACCCACAAGTGTGCCGAAAACCACTCCAACCAGACAATACAATAAATTTATAGGATCACTAGCTACCGAAAGACCAAAAAGTAAATTTTCTAATGTTTCCATCTTGCCACCTCCTTAAAATCCAAAAATACCTTTGGGCAACGGAACGTTGAGAATCATGACAAAGATTCCGAATAATAAAATCGGAGTACAAATGGTTAATCCAATCACTGTTTTCCAGCTCTTCGTTCCCATAAGTCTTGCAATAACTCCAACCATTAAACTCAAGGCTATAAGAAGTCCTGTCACCGGAGTTATAATCATTACCACAATAGAACTCCCGATCACAATGAAGAAGTTCTTGAAATCACCGGTTTGAAAGGGATTATCGAGTTTGCTCGCAAACTGTGTAAATGTTTTAATTAAAGGAATGAGCGCCACTAAGGCTATGGCAATCCCTAACCAATAAGGCATAAACCCCGGTCCTGGCGTTCCATCAACCATATAGTCGAATTTTTTTGATTGTAGTGTTAAGAAAATCCCAAATACAATAATTAGAACACTCACAATACGATTTGCAATACGCATTTGACTTACGACCTCCTTGCTTATCCAACTATTTGCTAGGGACACATTTCTCGAATAGCTTTTCTGCCCGATCGGTGTTATATATACCACATATACAAAGAGGACTAATTTTTACAGTGGCTTTCTGGGGAGACAATTTTCCTTGTCTAACTTTTTCCATGGTTTCTTCAATTAAAGTTCTGCCGACCAGGCCATGTCCACACATTGTCATTAATTCTAGAACTTCTTCGGCAGGCAGCTTATCCTTTTTGCCCCAAACATCCAGTGATAAGTTAATTGAGTGCGGTTTAATTCCATACTCTTTACACATTGCCAAGGTGGCTTCAATTGGGCCGGAAAGGGTTACCGACATTCCTGTATCTAATTCTTGTAGCTTCTTAATGGCAGCAAATGCTTTTCCTTTGCTGCCAAAGTTACAACGTATACGCGGAACCTTTGTGAATCCAGAGCGGATTTGCTCAAGTGTTACGCCTGAAAGGGTGGTTCCTGTTTCATTAGAGCCGATATTAGTTGGACCTATCTCCCAGACCGCATCAAGAATCTTACTCATTCCCTCCCTTGAACCAATATGGTTAACTCCGGAGGCTGCTGTGACCAGCAGGGTAAAGTCATTTTTTAGGTATTCATCGGTCCCTCTACGATGTAATGAATGCGTCATCTACTTATTTACACCCCCTAAGCCTCTCTCTTTATCACTAAGGGCCTACCCATTCCTAGATTGATTTTTGCATTTGCTCGGTGAGTCATTCCCAACTTGTCGAGTCTAGAAAGAACTGGAATCGTTCCATCTTCATCAAAACAGCATATGAGATCAAGAGAGAATACTGTATCTAACTCTTTCGCGACTTCTTTGGCCGCTTCCAAAATCTTTTCCATATTTTCAATCTCGGTACGACATTCAACAATTGCAGAAATCACTCTCTCTTGTTTGTACTCTTCTTTAAAAGTACCTTTGCTACGATCCTCCATTAAATGAGTGAGAGGATTGCCTTCTTCATATTCCACACCAAGCTTCGCCAAGGCCATCGTGACTTTTTCAACCTCAGCGAAATTGGTGCCGAGGCAAGGACGACCCATTTCGAGGGCAATTCCAATTTCTCCACGACTAACCCTCGCTGTAACATCATTCGTTTTGACCTCTTCCGTTCCACGGCCCGGCACACCCGTGAGCTTGTGCGATGTTGCTGGATTACTGAAAAAACGCCGGACTTCTCTGGGGGTTCCTGCAACCTGTTCTAAAGGCTCATAAATCGCGCTATTCGGGCATCGATACACTTTGTTAGAAGATTTCTTTATAATTACAGCAGCTGACGACTCCTGATAAATAGCCTTATCTGCGCATTTTGCAAACCTATGCCGGATACAGTTTCCACATTCAACACAGAGGACTTGATCAATAACCGCAATTTCATCAACAATACTTATTGCATTATAGGGGCAATATGGCAAGCATTTGCCACAGCCACTACATCTGTCCTTATCAACTAACATTTCTTATTCCCCCTTGATCAAGTTCAACCATCCATACTTTCCTCTGTTGTGGACTATATTTGACCTTGTTCAGATTGTATTTTGTTTGTGATAATCAAAAGTGGGATTAAATAGAGGAAGCGGCATGAGAATCGCCTCCTCTTAGTCAATCTTTTAGTCAATCTCTAAAACTATTTTCCGATGACGCTAAGATACTTTTCGAACATCTTACTAATATTTTCACTTTCTTTTGTGAATTGTTCTGAATTCATAATAGTTTCTTCCATAAAATTGTCAGCTACAAACTTTTTCCATTCTGGAGTTGCTGCAGCCTTCGTAAACACATCTTCTAGATACTTGACCTGTTCAGCAGAGATCCCAGTAGGTGCCACAATTCCTCGAGTTTGAGCCATGACAATGTCATATCCCAATTCCTTCAAAGTCGGAACATCTTTCAGTTCTCCAGAGACACGATCTGCTGTAGTAACTGCCAAAGCTCTTAATTTCCCTGCTTCGATCTGAGCAGCTGCTTCACTGGGTCCTAAGAAGCCGTAAGTGGTATGTTTTCCCATAATCGATGTCATCACTTCTCCACCGCCGCCGAAGGGTACATACTTCATTTTAGTACCGCTCTTTTCTTGGAGCGAATAGAAGGTAATGGCATCGACGGAGAGTCCGCTGGAGCCTGCAGCGCTAATCTTTTCAGGGTTAGCTTTTGCGTCCGCTAGTAACTCTTGCAAGGTTTGATACTTGGAATCAGCACTTACCAGCAAGAGATTAGGGTCAACGCATAAGGCCATAATATGGGTAAAATCTTTATAAGATACAGGAGATTGGCCTGATAGAGGGCCTGTATAGAAGCTGGAGCTAACCGTACTTAACTCATAAGGATTTCCTTTATGATCATTGGCTACATAGGACCAACCAATAGACCCTGAACCACCAGGTTTATTCACGACAACCATGGGCTGTGGAGAAAGTTTGTTATCCGCAACAACTTTTGTCAGAGTACGAATAAAAACATCACTACCGCCTCCGGCACTCATAGGTACAATCATCTCAAAGGGTTTTTCAGGATACTTTGATGCAGCGGCTTCAGGCGTCGCTGCTGGTTTGTTACAAGCGACCAGTGTGGATAATAAAAATAGACACGCCATTCCCATTGCCATCCGTCGAATATTCTTTTTCATCTCTTTAACTCCTTTAATTCTTATTATTTGTTGCTTTTGATTTGGATTTGCGGTACTAAGAAACCTATTTCCCATATCCCCCGATCCACATCCCCCCTTCATCTCACAACTGATTTAATTTAACGTCTGGGAATAAAGAACTTTAGATTTAACGGATGTTCTCATTGCATTGATAACAACCATCTTTTGACAATGAACTCGTCCAACTCAAGTTGAACATCGAGTCAACAGAGGTGCACTTAATGTGGCTATACTTCCTGTATCAGACGATTCAAGTACTTAAATGCTGCCTTCGCAGCGCTATAGCAGTCTGGAATCTGATCAATCTCCAAAGAGATATAGCGGTTATAACCTAAAGCTTTCAAAACTCGGATTGCATCCACAAAATCTATGTTGCCCGTTCCCGGCACGCCTCGATTGTTATCTGCAAAATGAATATGAAGATTATAGTCCTTAGCATCAATAAAACTCGCCGCTTGGGATTTATCCTCAATATTCATATGAAAAACGTCCATCATGATCATCAAATTGGAAAGTTGTTGTTGCTTAACCCAGCCTAAGGCTTCCTGCGTGGAATTGAGATTGTCTATGGCAAATCGACACTGGGGTTCCAAGGTTATGGTAGTATTTTTTAAGGCTGCGTATCGACAGACTAGCTTAAAGGCTTGGTCTCTCCACTCTCTGCCTTGGACTAGGTCTCCTTTATTTACATCCCCACGTAATTTCCCGATGTTCACTTGCGCCCCAAGCCTTGCGGCAAAGTCAACCGCTGCCTTCGCTCGTTCAAACGCCTCGTTTCTGTCACGTTCGTCGGGCGAAGTAAATGAAATTTTGTCCTCTGCGACAACCGGTCCTGTTCCCACAGCCGCTAATTCCAGATCATAACTCATAAGCAATCGGCAAAATTCGTCTTGGTCCATATCCCTAGGATCACGGACGAAAGCCTCTACACCCTGGTAGCCAATCTCCTTTAGGGAAGCAAACATTCTCTTGAGTTCTCCCCGATAGGCAAGGTACTTACCGCTTGTGTCAGGCGTACAGATGGTATATGCCAACTTCATACTTTTGCTCCTTATCTTTAACCAATCCCGAGATTCCCCAAACTTCTTATTGACTTCTGTAACGAACTCCTAACAACTCCTCGAAGACCGCAATCATACTCCCTTTGTCTTTTTCACCCTGACCTTTCAGTAAGGCCATTTGGTAAGTGCTGGTCGCCGCACTGAGTACCGGCATGGGTATACAAAGATTTGCACCAATTTCCGCAGCGCTGACCAAGTCTTTGTAGGCATTTTTCAAGGGGTATCCATCCACAAAGCTATCCTTTAAGATACGGGGAACGAAAAACTCAGAGGCATAACTTCTGCCTGTTCCACTGTTTACCACCTCACCGACTTTCTCAGGGTCGAGCCCCATCTTTACAGACATGGGGAGAATTTCAGCCAGAGCCGCTACGTTAATATCAAACAATAGCTGGTTGATCAGTTTGGTTAGTTGACCACTTCCCGTGTCACCCATGTAGAGAATCTTATTGCCCATACATTCAAAGTAAGGCATCATCTCATCAAAGACATCTTTTTTGCCTCCACACATGACAGTGAGGGTACCGTCGATCGCCCGGGCCTCCATTCCTGAGACAGGGGCATCTATAAATTTAACCTCTTTCTCATCCAGAGCTTGGGCAATTTCTAAGGTTGTGGCATATTTGATCGTACTGAAGTCCACGACAATCTGACCTTTTCTGAGATGCTTGACAAGCCCTTTATCTCCCAGTAATACTTTTTGGACGATAGTACTGTCCGGAAGACAGAGGAAAATAATATCGGCAGGAACAATTTCCAGCAACTCAGTAGTAGTTTGAGCTCCTTTTTCTTTGAATGCGGAAAAGTGATCGGTTCTTGTATCATTGACCATGAGCTCAGCGCCACTCTTGAGCATATTCATAGCGATGTGCTTGCCCATCTGTCCTAAACCAATAAAACCAAGTTTCATGTTTTAATCACTCCTTAGATAGGCATGTCCATTCATCCATGTCTATTTATTCGATCTAAACCAGCCATTTTAGCCGCTAATATGTAGGCGTTTTCCCAAGCACCAGGATTGGCAATTCCCTTTCCAGCAACATCAAAGGCAGTGCCGTGGGAGCACGTTGTAACAGGATAGGGTAGCCCAGCCATCACTGTAACTCCATTATCAAACCCTTTTAATTTCATGGCAATTTGTCCTTGATCATGGAACATCGTCACAGCAACATCAAATTCGCCCTTAAAAAGTTTGATAAAGAGCGTATCCGCTGGAAAAGGACCTTGGACATTGATCCCCTTGGACTCTAACTGTTCGACTGCCGGATTGATGATTTCTATCTCTTCAAGCCCGCACGTTCCGCCCTCTCCTCCATGAGGATTCAAAGCCGCAACGGCAATGCGAGGATTGTTAACTCCGGCACGCTTCAATGTCTTATGAACTAAATCAATCGAATTCAAGATGCCCTCAATCGTCAGGTTTTGGCTCACGTCTTTTATTGGGATATGGCTCGTGACCCTCGAGGTCCAAAAAACGTGATCTAAGACATTCATTTCTCCGCGAGAACCCTTAAATTCAAAGAAATTTGAAAGAAGATCAATTGCACCATGCAAAGCAAAGCCAGCTAATTTCATCGCCTTTTTATTGTTGGGGCCAAAACTGATTCCTTCAATGTGACCTTGTTTACAATATTCCACACAAGAACCGATATTGGTGGCTGAATCTTTTCCGCAGAGGGGATTTACTTCACCGAGTTCAACTCTATAAGCATCGATACTCCGGGTATCTAAAAGCACTACTCCACTCAGCTTAACAGCCTCTTCGATCGTGGAAGCTACTTTATACTCGAAAGTAACCTTGGCGATTTCCATACCTCGCTTCAATACTCGTTCATCCCCAACGATAATCGGTTGCGCATATTGTTCCAATAACCCCTTAGCCGCTGCTTTCGCAACAATCTCTGGGCCTATCCCTGATGCATCCCCTAAAGTAACGCCGATTACCGGTTTACCATGTAAGTATTTTTCTGTCATCTCTTATCCTCCGTTTAAGCTATATTTGTTTAAAATGATGAACTGATGATTGTATCTATATCTATTATTGCAATATCAATGCCAATTGTTTGAAAACATCAAAACAGAGGAAATATTCTCTAAAAGGGTAAGGAGACTGCCTTCCGGCTTAAGCAACCTTGCAAAAAATCTTGGCTTAACGAAATTAAAGAAATCATATCGGAACAAATGAAACATTAATATCTGCATTTGAAACATATAATCGTTCCAAACGTTTCACTTGTTTCAATGCTTATTAGCACGAATTTTATATTTTCTGGTGACACTACAAAAACGATCTATTAGAAATTCCCTTCAACAAAGAGCTTCATCATACTTGAGATTACTTGAGAAAATAATCCTCCTGTTGACTCCTTATTTCCCAAAGTACAGATTGCTCAGGCTCCGCAACCATATCATAAGTAATGACCTCTCCAGCCTTTACATTCACTTTAAGTTTATTCCCATTGAGCATATGGGCTGGTATGGGGTTGATTCCGGATTTGGTGGCCGCTGGAGTAATAAATGACGCCATATTCGGATCACGGTCGTTGCCACAAAGAGTTCCTGCGGAAAGATCCCTGACCGCTCTCCGTGCGAGATCAAAGCGGTGAACGTATTCTTTGGATCCAGTATCCACGCCAAGCATCGCTGCACTCATCAGGGAAGTCGACGACTCCACCCCACAGAGATGATAGGGATGACAAAGAACGGCAACCGAATTATCATAATTCCCAATAAGGCCTTTTGATGTCAAGATGTTCTGAGAGTATGCACTCTTGCTTCTGACAACTAGGTAAACCCCGCCGCCCATACTGGCTTCGTCTTCACGGCGTAAGCAGTTAATGATATCGATTCTGCCCTCTCCACCAAATATGCCGCCATTTTCGTTACTGCAATAAACGATAGGGACCTCATTCACCCTCAGGCTTCCCCGATGTAGGGTTTCTGTATCCGGAATAAGCCCTGTGGCGTTGGCCATCATCACAATCTCACAATAGTCGAATCCTGCAGCTTGAGGAAGCCCGCTTAGAATTTCCTTTCTCTTCCGTAAGTACTCCTCGCCTTTGCCTTCGGGTATAAATTCGAGGTACTTGGCATCTTCCGGTGAAATCTTTACAACGACTGGTACAGGAATACCTTTTTTCTCTTCCGCTGGGTGCGTTACCGTTCCTTCTTTTTCATCATAGATGTATTCTCCGTCGCGTGATTTCCCGGCGCTTACGACCTCTAGACCGATCAGACGTGCCCATTCGACCAACTGCATCAACAGAGCAGGTTGATCGCCATCAACAGGGGTATACACCAACCCCTTTTGTTTAAACATTTGATGCAGGACTGGACCAATCACCGAGTCCGTCTCCTTGGTAATCATCACCATATGTTTCTTGTTTTCAAGCGCCAATTGGGCATGGTAGGCGCCTGCTTCAGGGTTTCCCGTGGCTTCAGCAACAACATCAACCTCTAGCTGAAAAAGAATATCTGGATTACTGGTAACGACGTATTTCCCTTGTTCAATGGCCTCTTTCGCTTCAGCCACAGTGTTGCACAGGCAAATGTCCTCATCGGGAATGTTTGTTTCCCGATAAGACTTTTTGGCATTTTCAATGTTCGTATCCGCAACCGCATTAATTGTAAGATATTTGTTGAATAAAGATTGTGTAACGATTGCTGTGCCATAATTCCCTCCCCCGATTAAGGCCGCTTTTACATGGCTTTGTTTAGCAAACTTTTCAAATAAATGATGATAGAACATTTTCTTTAATCTCCTTTATTTTCATGTTTTATCATGACCGTTATTTCCACGGAATTTTCAGAACGTTACGTTATCTGTATTGTATTGCAGGTGAGCTTGTATGTATAATAGCATTATGTCATAAGAAGCCATTCCAAAATTTCATGGACTCATTCCTTGAGCGTATCGTAGATGAACGTGAATGTAGAACTCTAATCGAAGGAGCGTTTTCTATGAAGGATAGTGATTGGGCAATTCTCAATATGTTATATCGTGAACCAAATATCACTAAGGCTGCTGAACTCTTGTTTATGACCCAACCCAGCCTGACAAAGCGTCTGCAACAAATCGAAAAGGAATTCAACACAACCATTGCGATCCGTAATCCAAAAGGCATCGTCCTTACAGCACAAGGAGAGTACTTGGCAAAAAAAGCAGCGGTAATGCTCAGTGCGTTTAAAGAAATACATCAACAAGTTATGGAAATGAATGACGGCAATGAGGGTACCTTAAAAATTGGTGTCAACAATTCGTATGGGCGTTTTCAACTTCCCTCTCTATTAAATCAATATCAAACCCTGTATCCCAAGATTCACTATGAGATAATAAGTGGCTTAAGCAGTGATGTTTTAAAAATGGTCAATCTAAAGGAGCTACACATCGGATTTATTAGAGGAGATCATGAGTTCAAAGGACTGAAACACCTAATCTCAGTTGACCCAGGTTATATCGTTACCAAAAAAGAAGTCCTACTTAATGATTTACCGAATATTCCCCGCATTGAATACCTAATGGACCCGTTAACCATTAAATTCTTAGATCATTGGTGGTATGAACATTTTTCAGTACCACCTCTCAAGGGGTTGGTGGTCAATCATGGAGACACCTGTCGTGAAATGATAGCTAATGGGCTGGGCTACGGTATTTTTCTTGTACCGGAGTTCATTGAGGGTACTGTTGGGTTATATAAACAACGTATGCACACTAAGGGAAATATACCTTTTACGCGTAATACGTGGATGATTTGCAACAACAATTCCTATAAAATACCTTTTGTCCAAAATTTTGTGGATTTTGTAGGCAATAGTAAACTATAGATTAATGAAAAAACGTGTTGAAATCGAGGTAAATCCTAATCCCTCGATTTCAACACGTTTAATTTATGGCTTTATAACACCGAATAAGTTCTCTTTCCTTTAATGGTTTAGTTTGGACTTTCTCCACAAGGTCGTGCGGCTTATTCCAAGCATTTCTGCTGTCTCTTTGCGGGTCATTATTTTGGTCTTTTCGACCATCTCGTCTTCTCTATCATAGGTTACTGTCGTGCCTTTGAGCAAACTATGAAATATCTCTTTTACTTCCATCCCAGTTATTTGAT
Organism: uncultured Desulfosporosinus sp.; assembly: GCA_927405585.1. Taxonomy (GTDB): domain Bacteria; phylum Bacillota; class Desulfitobacteriia; order Desulfitobacteriales; family Desulfitobacteriaceae; genus Desulfosporosinus. The sequence continues at coordinate 7,162 of CAKMJS010000167.1, read as the reverse complement.
TATTCGTAGCTAATACGATCAGCCTTTCACAAATATTTCTTAATTCCCTGATATTCCCTGGCCAATCATGCTTGATAAGCTCAATAATTGCTTCATCCGTCATATTAATGCGGGGTTGACCGTGATCTTCATAGTCATAGTCAGCTAGAAAACCTTTGGTAATTTCTTTGATATCATTCTTGCGATATCGAAGCGGGGGTATGTTGAGCCTTAAAATATCCAGACGATACAAGAGGTCTTGTCGAAACTTATTGTCTTCCACTTTTTGCTGAAGATCAACGTTTGATGCTGCAATGATTCTTACATCAACGGGAATGATCTTATGATCCCCTAATTTTCGTATTTCTTGTTCCTGTAGTACCCTTAAAAGCTTCGCCTGAAGTCCCATAGGAAGCTCTGCTATTTCATCTAGAAAAAGAGTCCCCTTATGCGCCAGCTCGAACAACCCAGCCTTCCCCCCTTTGGTTGCTCCAGTAAAAGCTCCCTCCACATAACCAAAAAGTTCGCTTTCTAATAATTGTTCGGGTACTGCTGCGCAATTGATCGCCACGAATGGTTGATTCTTCCTTTTGCTCCTTTTATGAATGCTTTGCGCAAAAAGTTCTTTCCCCGTCCCTGTTTCGCCGATAATAAGGACATTAGCATGGGCATCGGCGTATTTTTTGGCGATCATAATGGTTTTTAGAATACCGTCACTGTTGCCTATAATGTCTTCAAAATCGTATTTCGCCACTAGTCCTTTTTTAAACAGCTTTTGACGAATTTCAATCTCGGTTTTTTGCAGTTTGTCAACATTCTGAATTAGTAAAACAGAGCCAAGAATCTTCTTATCTACCTTGATTGGCCTGGTATTAATGACTATCATTTTACTATTAATATCTTTTAAAATATTAACTTCTTGGTATTCATTGGACAAATAGTGCAAGTCATTTAATTTAGGAGAAACTAAGGAAATATGACTGCCTGTTAAAATTCTATTTGGGGAGACATTAAGGATTTTCAAGACAGCCTGATTATTGGCAGTAATATTCCCCATATTATCAACTGCCAGGATACCATCATTGGCATTTTCTAAAATGATTTTAAAAAGTTCGCTTTTCTTTCGTTCTTCAATAATTGCATTAGCTACACTAAAAGCTTCATAAATAGCTATCTTATGCGCTTCATAACCAACGGTGATTCCTACACAATTAATACCGTCACTAATCGCTCGTCGGTATGCTGAGAGTCCTCCTAAAATAGCATCAATCTCCATTTCATTGATCTTGCTAAAAATCTCGGCTACATGGGCATGATCTCTGACCCCAAATACCATGAGGTTTACATTTAAGATATTCTCGATGAACTCTTTCTCAATCACGATTCTTTCCGATAACATCACTGCAATATTTATAGCGTTGAATCTATTTTTACATTCTTCTATGCCACGCATGATATCATAACCAGTCACAGCGAGCTCGATAACACGCCCATGTTTAAATTTCTTGTTCAGCGTAGTATAGCTAATGCCACGGGCAATGACTATATTATTTTCGTAGTCAGAATCAATCAAGGCCTGAATATCGACTTTCTCAACCAATTGAAAGGTAACATCCTTATTTGCTTTAGTTTTAACAATTCGATCAACTGTCCCATGATTCTCCGGTACAGCGTAAATGATAGTAATCATACTAACCTCCAGCAGGAATATTCTTCAAGCTATTATATCAAAAAAGAAAACTATAACCCAGATATTATTAGTTGGATCGACTTCTTAAACATCTAATACGATAAAAAATGATAAAATATTACCACTATTTAACTAGACATGAGGCAACCTCAATGTTATTATTAAGTTGTTAGGTAAAATAAGTAATTTTTGTACTTTCTCCCTGTTGTTTCTTATCGACAAAGCCGAAGTCCGGAACCGCCTAACGCGGTTCCTTTGTTTTTTAAGTGAGGCCCATCGTTATTACGCAATTACCAAGGGAGTCAATTTGAGATACCCACCCCCACTGGGAGAATTGGAAGTCTCTGAATTATTGTATATAGGAAGGAGAAAGATTCATGAGGTTACTTATTGTTTCGAATAGGCTACCGTTGAACGGAGTTCAAAAGGACGGTAAGCTGAGCTTTGAACAAAGTGCTGGGGGACTTGTCTCTGGTTTAAGTGCTTATTTAGATTCGTTGAAAAGTACTACAGCTCAGGACATTGAGTATGTCTGGATCGGTTGGCCAGGTATCACTGTGCCAGAGAAGTTACAACCGGAAGTTAAGAGCGTCTTAGTCGATCTGCACGCTTCTCCGGTCTTCTTATCGGAAAAAGCGATGGACAAATTTTATCTCGGTTTTTGCAACAAAATTATTTGGCCTCTTTTTCACTATTTCCCCTCCTATTCCGTCTATGAAAAGGATTATTGGCTTCAGTACCAAGAAGTTAACAAAATTTTTCGGGATGCTGTGTTAGAGATCGTCCAGCCAGGGGATATCATCTGGGTGCACGATTACCATCTTATGCTCCTACCGGGTCTGCTCCGGGAAAAGCTTCCTAATAACCCGATCGGCTTCTTCCTGCATATTCCGTTTCCTTCCTATGAGCTCTACCGACTGCTACCGTCTGCTTGGGGTCAAGACATCTTGCGTGGGCTCTTAGGAGCTAATCTGATTGGCTTCCACACGCAGGAATATGCTCAGTATTTCTTACGGTCGGTGCTGCGAATTGTAGGCTATGAACACAAGCTCGGGGAAATCCAAGCCCTAGATCATGCGGTTAAAGTTGAGACCTTTCCCATGGGCATTGACTACCAACGCTACAACTCAACCCCTGTTGGTTCAGAGTTTGAGCAAAATTTGAAGGAATTAGAGCAACTTCTATTCGGGTACAAGGCCATTCTTTCGGTGGACCGCTTAGACTACAGTAAAGGCATCAGCAACCGCCTGCAGGGGTATAAGTTGTTTTTGGAGAATAATTCCCAGTGGCACGAACAAGTGGTTCTGCTGATGATCGTGGTACCTTCTCGAGTTGGAGTTGAACATTATCAACAAATGAAACGGAAGATTGATGAACTTGTCGGCGAGATCAATGGTCGCTTCGGCACGCTCAACTGGACCCCGATCATCTACCAATATAAGTTTTTGCCGTTGGATGCTCTACTGGCCATGTACCGACAAAGTGACGTCGCTTTGATTACTCCCCTTAGAGACGGAATGAACTTAATTGCCAAGGAATATGTGGCTGCTCGCAGGGATCAAACAGGCGTGCTAATTCTAAGTGAAATGGCTGGTGCCTCAAAAGAACTGGGAGAGGCTCTGATTATCAATCCCAACAATCTTGAAGCCATTGCTGAAGCTTTAAAACAAGCTTTGGGCATGCCAAAGGCTGAACAGATAAAGCGCAACCAAGTCATGCAACAGCGCCTTAAGCAATACGACGTGGTACGCTGGTCAGGAGATTTTATTCAGGAACTGTTGCAGGTGCAAAAAGGTCAATCGCGCACCCTCCCCCTCGCCCACTATAAACAGACCTTACACACTGAGTTCGACCAGGCCGATCAACGCCTGCTGCTACTTGACTATGACGGAACTTTGGTTCCATTTACAGACAACCCTGACCAAGCTAAACCTGATCAGGAACTTCTGGAGCTACTAAAGGATTTAGCGAACGCCCAGACAGAAGTCGTGATCATTAGTGGTAGAGATCGTGCGATCCTGGAAACATGGCTAGGTTTCTTAAATATTACCCTTGTGGCTGAACATGGAGCCTGGGTTAAACGGAGTGGAGAGCAATGGCGCTTAAGCAAACCTCTACTCAACGCTTGGAAACGCCTGCTCTTACCGATGCTCACAATGTATGTTGACAGACTCCCCGGCTCCTTTATTGAAGAGAAAGAATTTTCTCTGGTTTGGCACTTTCGTCAAGCTAATCCGGAGCTGAGCTCGGCCTGTGCACGTGAACTTATGGACGAGTTGATGGCTTTCACCTCCAACCATAATATCCATATACTACAGGGCAACAAAGTCATTGAAGTTCGTAACTCAGAGGTGACGAAAGGCTCGACTGGCCTCTCTCTTGCCCTCGCACAACCCTATGATTTTATTCTAGCCATCGGGGATGATACTACCGATGAGGACTTATTTGCCAGCCTCGCACTTGAGCATTCCTGGCCCAGAGCGTTGCCACCCCGGACTTTTACCATTCGGGTTGGCACAGACAAAACTCTGGCCAGTTTCTTCCTAGCTGATAATCTAGAGGTGAGGAAAATGCTCCAGGAACTGGCCCAAGAAAACACACAATTGAAGGGATTGTCATAAATGCCAAACAAAAAGTGGTGGAAAGAAAGCGTTGTTTACCAGGTCTATCCTCGCAGCTTTAAAGACAGCAACGGGGATGGCACAGGAGATCTTAAGGGAGTCATCTCCAAGCTCGATTACCTACATTATTTAGGAATTAACGTACTCTGGCTCTGCCCTGTGTATAGTTCTCCGAATGTCGATAACGGGTATGACATCAGCGATTACCGGGGCATCATGGATGAGATGGGCACTATGGCAGATTGGGAGGAACTACGGGACGGCTTGCATAGCCGTGGCATGAAGTTAGTAATGGATCTCGTCGTCAACCATACCTCAGACCAACACCACTGGTTTCAAGAATCCCGCTCGAGTAAAGACAACCCTTACCGCGATTATTATATCTGGCGACCGGGCAAAGATGGAAAAGAACCGAATAATTGGTCCTCAGAATTTGGTGGTTCCGCTTGGGAATATGACCCCTTGACCGAGGAGTACTATTTACACGTCTTTTCCAAGAACCAACCCGATCTTAATTGGGAAAACAAGTTGGTGCGTTACGAAATCTACGATATGATGAGGTGGTGGCTCGATCAAGGGGTTAACGGGTTTCGCATGGATGTGATTAACATGATTGCCAAAGACCCTGAGCTACCTGATGCTCCTCGTATAGACAGCTCTCCATATCAATGGGGAGGTCAATTCTTCATCAACGGTCCTCGCTTACGCTATTACCTCAGAGAAATGTATGTTAAAGTCTTGTCCAAATACGATATTATGACGGTAGGGGAAACCCGTTGGGTTGACGCTGAGATGGCGCGTCTTTTTGTTGATGAGTACCGTCATGAACTGAATATGCTCTTTCACTTTGAGCTGTTAGAACTCGATTATGGACCAAGCGGTAAGTGGGAGAAAAAAGCCTGGGAACTGGCCGACTTTAAGCGCATCATTAGTGACTGGCAAAAAAAACTTGCAGAAAGTGGTTGGAATAGTCTCTTTCTCAGTAACCACGACCATCCTCGCATGGTTTCTCGGTTTGGCAATGATAGCACCTACCGGGTGGAGTCGGCAAAAATGCTCGCTACGTTGCTTCATACCCTTCAAGGGACACCTTATATTTATCAAGGGGAAGAAATCGGGATGACCAATGTCCGTTACGATTGCATTGATCATTATCGGGACATCGAAACGCTGAACATGTATGAAGAAGGTCTGAACAACAACAGAAATCTGCTGGAACTCACGGAAATGATTTGCGAAAAGGGCCGGGACAACGCCCGCACTCCGATGCAGTGGGATGACAGTCTTCATGCTGGTTTTACAGACGGCACACCCTGGATTCCTCTTAATTCTAATTATTCTACTATTAATGTGAAGCAAGCGGATGACGATCAGAACTCCGTCTTGCATTATTATCGAAAGCTCATCGCACTGCGCCAGCAGTATCCTCTCTTGGTGTATGGGAATTATCGTCTGCTTTTGCATAAGCACACTCAGATCTATTCCTATCTGCGCCACTGGGAGGAGGAAACCCTCTTGGTCATTTTAAACTTCTACGAAGAGAGCGCCACTTTTCTCCTTCCAGAAACGGTGCTCTTTAAGACCGGCCGACTTTTGATAGGCAATTATTCGGACTCTAAAGCTGTCATAGCAACCGAAGACCTTATGGAACTTTCCTTGCGCCCCTATGAAGCGCGTGTGTATTTATTGGATTAGGCCATAGAAAGGAAGTGTCTATTGCTAGAGCAAGCTTTAACTCAACTGGAAAACGAATTATCGGTCTCCCAGAATACGATCTTAACGATTGCCTCCCGGTTTCAGGAACATATGGAGCAGGGCTTAAGCGGGCGTGCTAGCTCACTTAAGATGCTTCCTTCCTATCTCCAAGCACCGAACGGCAACGAAGTCGGGACCTTTCTGGCTTTTGATTTTGGAGGCTCTAATGCTCGAGCGGCAGTCGTCGAGCTGAAAGGAAATGGAGATTTTCAGGAATTATATAGGGTAAGGCGGCCTTTGTTAGATCCCGAGTCCGGGCGCGACTACCGAGCCTCATCCGTGACAGCTGACGAGCTCTTTGATTTCTTGGCAGGGCTTATTCAAGAAGTACTTACGAATTCTTCTGGAAATTCTGCGTTGAATTCTAAACCTTTAGAACCAATCGCTCTAGGTTTCGCTTTCTCCTTTCCCTATCGCCAACGAAAAATTGAAGAAGGGTTTCTCCTCAACTGGAATAAAGAAGTAAAGACGTCCGGAGTGATTGGAAAAGACGTCGGTCACTTACTCTCTGCTGCTCTTAAACGCCAAGGACTAGGCAGCGTCGTGAGACCCGCTGCCATCATCAACGATACAGTGGCCACCTTTTTAACCGCAGCCTATCAAGACCCCAGCCTAGACATCTCCTCAATCATTGGCACTGGGCACAACACCTGCTACCTGGAACAGAACGCGCCGGGCTTTGCTGCACCTATCCTAATCAACACCGAGTCTGGAAATTTCTCAGCTGCTCCAGATACTGCTTACGATCAAAAGTTAGACCAGGAAAGCGATAATCCAGGAGAGCAACCCTTCGAAAAAAAGCTCTCCGGCAAATACCTCGGAGAGCTTTTTCGTCAGATTGTTCTAGTTTTTTCCCAGCGGGGGCTACTTAGTATCCTTAATAAGAACTTTAACACCATTTGCTGCTATTAGTCCATATAAAATGATTGTCATCCCACCAATGACTGCCCAAGGGATACTCATAATGAACGCTTGGATATAACCAACTAATATAGCAACGATAAATGGAACAATTCTTAGAAATCCTCTTGCTCTAATCGATAAGAAAACAACTGTACCAAATGTGATAAAAGCAATTAAAGGAACTTTCCATCCCGCTCCATCAAGACCAATATAC
>CAKMJS010000166.1 GCA_927405585.1 uncultured Desulfosporosinus sp. | reverse complement strand
GGAACATAGGAAGCATAGGTTAGGTGGAGTTATAAAGCTCCACCTAGAGTTTCTTAGAGCTTGTCAAAAGAAGCGACAAAACCATTATAGGGTTGTTCAGCAAGTTTATAAAGTGGAAAATCATTACATACGCATACTCATTCTGACACAGGGTCAGACTGGACACTCACTTGGAACTTGCCATCCTTGGCAACGATCACTTCCGGTATAGGCGCAGCATCGTGTCCAGCTTCAGAAGAGGAATGGTCAGACATTTCTTCCTCTGACATGACTTTCATGTCAGCCTCGGTGTGGGTGTCGGGTGAAGCTGGTTTAGTATCTGCCATCGTGGGAAGGGCAAATATCAAAAAAGACACTAAAGTTAAGACTAATAGCGATAATAAGTTCTTTTTCATGAAGCACACTCCTAAAACTTTGTTATGGCTAGGGTAATTGCAAAAGCTGTGCCAAGTTCGAAGTGCGATATTCGAGGATCGTCTAAGGACACTCAGTGGTCTAGGTGAGAGTCGATCAAAGGTAATTTTGAGTAAGATCTAAAGGTCCCTGACAAGAGGTAACAATAGGTCGTTGGTTAAAAATAGTGTGGGATTTCCCACACTAAGGTGCGGGAAATCCCACAGTTGAGGAGGATGGACATGCGGACGATTCTAATCACGGATGATGAAGCGAATATGCGCTGGGTTTTGGAACCTTACATGGTTTAAATTCATTGACATTTAAAAACGGAAAAAGCGAGCCAGTTGCTCGCTTTTTCCGTTTGTGGATGGCTATAGGGTTGGCCTAAGCAAGTAAAGCCTATACCAAGTGCTTTTTAATATCTTCAATGGAGGGAACACGTCCCATAACTTTTACCTGCTCATCAACTACAAGTGCAGGGGTCTTCATAACACCGTAGGCCATAATGACTTGTATGTCGTCAACTTTTTCAATAACAGCCTCAATACCAAGTTGTTGAACAGCTTCTTTAACATGAGCTTCTAATTTTTTGCAACTTGCACATCCAGTACCTAATACTTTAATAATCATAAAATCGTCCTCCTTTGATTTTAATTACAGGAACCGTTACTATCCATGCTTAATGATTGCGATTGCCCCGTATCACCAACATACTCAATTGATTGGGTTTGACACAGTTTTTGACAACCATGACAGCCATCGATACATCCATCTGGATTAATTACATGGGGTCTAGTCGTGCTTTTCTCATAGACTCCATGAGAGCATTTGTTGACACAAGCACCACATTCATTGCATGTTTCATAATTGATTACAGGATACCATTTCTTAGACATAGTCAATCCCCCCCACCTTTTCATTGTTTTAATGGGTCATTTGTTAAACAAATTTAATCGTTTATAAGAGTAAATAGCCCAAGGCATTAAAGGTATAACCAATAATGAGGATTCCCAAGGTGACGATTCCAGCAAATATGACAAGGAGTTTTGTTTTCACCACCTTCTTAAGCATAATCATGGACGGAAGTGACAGTGCGGTTACAGCCATCATCAAGGCTAGAGCAGTTCCTATGCCAACGCCTTTTAAGACTAAGGCTTCAGCGATGGGTAACGTTCCGAAAATATCGGCATACATCGGTATGCCAACCATCGTTGCAACTAGGACAGAGTACCATTTGTCCTGCCCAAGCACCGTGGAAATGATGGATTCTGGAATCCAGTTATGAATGGCTGCGCCAATACCAACACCAATCAGGATGTACAGCCATACTTTTTTAATGATATCAAGAACTTGATTTTTTGAGATATCAAGTCTGTCTTTGACCGTTAGTTCTTCTTGTTCCAACTCCATCATCTTATTGCTGTAAACAAAAGGCTCTACATACTTTTCAAGCTTTGAGTTACTGATGATGGTTCCACCAAGGACAGCGAGAATAAGTCCGACAACAACATAGGCAATGGCGATCTTCCAATTAAAGATACTGGCCAGTAATATGACAGAGGCCAGATCAACCAGAGGGGATGAAATGAGGAACGAAAACGTAACGCCCAGCGGTAACCCTGCGCTAGTAAAGCCTATGAATAACGGTATGGAGGAGCAGGAACAAAACGGAGTAACCGTTCCAAGCAAGGCCCCTAAAATATTTGCAGTAATGCCCTTAAAGTTGCCAAGTATTTTGCGGGTTCTTTCCGGTGGGAAAAAGCTTTGGATATAGGAGATGATAAAGATCAGGACGGATAACAAGATAAATATCTTGATCACATCGTAAATGAAAAAGTGAAGACTTCCACCCAGGCGATCAGCTACATTCAGACCGAAACCATTTTCTACCAAGAGTTTAACTAAGTCGGAAATCCAATCCATTCTTAGAACTTGGTTATTTAACCATTCAAAGATAAACATTTAGATCAGCTCCTAAATTAGGTTATTCATCGCAGTTCACACAACATTGATTCAAATACTTTTCTTTATCAGCCAGTCTGCTCTGATCGATGACAAGCTGAGGGTAGGAATCGAGCTCTGCTATAATGTATTTCAAGGTATTCACTAAGACCTTGTTTTCTGTTTTTAAAGAATAGAAGACAAATTTTTCTCTTCGTTCATCGAGGACTAAATTCATATCCCTTAATTTAGATAGATTCTTGGATATCTTAGGCTGTGGAACCTCTAAGATACCACCAAGTTCACAAACGCATAGATCTTGCTGATAGAGAAGGACGATGATCCGTAGTCTGGTTTCATCCGAGAGTAGTTTAAAAATATTCGTTAATTCTTTCATTTTCTTGCTCCTTAAAATACGCAATTTGGGACTTGTACTATCTACCTATGCACATATGGGTATATGTATATAGTATTCCCTTCTGAGTTTGTTTGTCAAGAAAGTTAATTAATTTCAAATGCGATAGTAAATGTGGGCTTATAAAGGGCCATTCCCATTCTATGAGGAAGTTGCTAAATAAAACGGGTGACTAGATGCTTTGCTAAGCTTATGTAGCGATAGCGGTTGCTGCTAACGCCAGTTAGTCAAATACGCTCTTGAGATTAATCGTACGACTACTCTCAAACTCGCCTCCTGTGATAGATTGTTTTCTATCGCAGGAGGCGAGTTAATTCTCATTGCGTACATCACGGTTAAGCTATTGAATGAAAGAGAGACGCAGTATATATATAATAATGCTGGAAATAGTATCTAATCAGAAACTAAATCAAAGAGAAAAAGAAAAGGTATGAATTGGTGTGTAGGAACGATTTATGTCTGCTTGCAAAAATCACCCACATATAATAATATAAGCATATAATCAACTGATTATGATAGCAAATATTTATAAGGAGGGGTCAGCACTTGAGTGCAGAACCGCGTCTTGAGGCAATGGCTGAAGAATTTAAGGTATTGGGCGATAAAACGCGGTTGAGGATTTTATCCCTACTGAACGGGCGGGAGTTGTGTGTCTGTGATTTGACAGAAGTCTTAGGAATTAGTCAACCGGGGGTGTCCCAACAGATGAGACGCCTGCGTCAAGTAGGATTTGTGCTTGAACGACGGGGAGGACAATGGACTTATTATTCATTGAACATGGAAAACGCGCTGATGATCTTGCTTATGCCTACGTTTCCTAAGGTCAAGGAAGATGAAGAACGGCTTATTGATTCTAAAGGATGTTAAATTTGGAATAAGATTGGGGGAAGTATTCTATTATGGGCTTTTTTGAACGCTATTTAACGGTTTGGGTCGTACTATGTATGGTTGTTGGCGTATTTATTGGCAAGTTCTTACCGTTTATTCCGGATTTTTTAGGACAGTTTGAATATGCGAACGTATCTATACCGATCGCCATTCTCATCTGGGTGATGATCTATCCGATGATGATGAAAGTTGATTTTCAAAGTGTCAAAAATGTGGGGAAAAATCCAAAGGGTTTATATTTAACTTGGGCAATCAATTGGCTTATTAAGCCCTTTACTATGTATGGAATTGCGGCGTTCTTCTTTTACGTCGTTTTTAAGGCCTTTATTCCGGCAGATCTAGCACGAGATTATTTGGTAGGCGCTATTTTACTGGGTGCTGCACCCTGCACAGCGATGGTCTTTGTCTGGAGTCATTTAACAAAAGGCAATCCAGCGTATACCGTAGTACAAGTAGCAACGAATGACCTAATCATCCTTGTCGCGTTCACACCCATCGTGGCCTTTTTATTAGGCATCAGCGGAGTACGCATACCCTGGGAGACTCTTATTTTATCCGTTGTACTCTTTGTCGTGATACCTCTTGCAGCTGGAATAGTTACTCGTATATCAGTGATTAAGAATCATGGAGAAGACTACTTTCTCAACTCGTTTCTTCCGAAGTTTAATAACATTACAATCGCTGGATTATTACTAACGTTGATCATTATTTTCTCATTCCAAGGTAATGTTATCTTAGAAAACCCCTTACACATCTTTTTGATCGCAATCCCACTTACGATTCAGACGGTCCTGATCTTCTTTATATCTTACCTTGCTGCAAAGCGTTTAAAGTTAGCCCATTGCATTGCGGCGCCTGCAGGAATGATTGGAGCTTCCAATTTTTTCGAGTTATCAGTTGCTGTCGCAATAGCCCTTTTCGGTGCGACATCGCCGGTTGCTTTGGCGAC
>CAKMJS010000165.1 GCA_927405585.1 uncultured Desulfosporosinus sp. | reverse complement strand
CTAGAAACACCAGAGGGGCCCCAAAGGACCCCTCGGCTACCTCGACCTCCACTTACCCAGTCACTCGGACCAGACTTCACTGTCGTGAAGCGGGGGCACTCTTGCAGTCGATCATGAGCACCTTCCTATAAAATAGAGCAGCGGGTCTTTCAGCCACTCGAGGATCTGTCGTCTCAGGGGATGCGATATCGCCAAAAAGGAGACGTCGAAAGGAGTTTTTGTTGGTGTCTCTCTCTTCAAAACATAGATACCTCAACCCGCTATTTTCATTTGTCAGAACGGAATACACCAACCACCACAACAAAATCTATGAACCAATTGGAATGTGGTTACCAAAACACCTTATTAAAGAGGGTACTTCCCAATATGTCCAGGGTGTGGAACTGCCGCTTGATTACAACAATGTTGTTCCTGTCGGATATGATCTTATTGAGTTACCGCCCTGTAAGCTGATGATTTTTCAAGGAGAACCCTATAACGACGATGACTTTATGGATGCTATCGGCGAAATTTGGAAGCACATTGAAGAATTCGACCCTAATATTTACGGATATACCTGGGCACCTGAATCAGCACCGCGATTTCAACTTGCCCCGATGGGTTATAGAGGATATATTGAGGCTCGACCTGTTGTTACAGTGAATTAACCTTAAGTTTTGAAAATTTTTAGCAACTAAATTCTGACCATTGGATATATTAAAAAGTTAGACCCTACAAGCGATTGAGGGGTCTAACTTTCTATGTAGCAAGTTTCACTTATTGTGAGATGTAAATTCCATAATACTTTCAAAATCTCTGGAAACCGTTAGAAAATGAATATAAGGGACGTATGGAAACTAAGTTCAAACTTAGTTTTTCCATACGTCCCGTTTTGTGTCTATGTTATCTATTAGGTTGTTCAAATTCCGGTGGGTGAGTGAAGGTCAGAAGGTTTCATACCAAACGGTGTTTTCAAGATTCTTGCGTAATGTGATATGTCGATCGGGAGAAAGTGGTTCAGAATCGGCATACCCAATTGCTAAAATATTTACTGGTTCAAGGTTAGCCGGTATATTAAATTCAGTTCTTATTACTTTAGGATCGAAATAACAGATCCAACACGTCCCCAGACCTAATTCCGTCGCCTGCAACATCATATGATCCGTTACAATACTAGCATCAATATCCGCGATATCTTTTCCATCCTGCGGCCGTTTCCACGAAACACTATGGTCGGCACAAATGATCAGCGCAAGGGGCGCGCCGTAGACATTTGCACCCTTAGAAAGCTTTTCAAGTCCCTCTTCTTTCCTAATGACGACAATTCTTTGAGGTTGCATATTTGCACCAGTAGGGGCAATCCTGCCCGCCTCAAGTATAATAAGTAATTTTTCCTCTTCAACCTTTTTAGGTTGGTACTTGCGTACTGTATGGCGTGTTTTGGCCAATTCCAAAAAGTTCATATTAATTCACCCTTTCAGATAATAAGATAAGGATTGGCATAAGACGAATCCCATTTTTACAATTATACCCGAAATTACTGATTACTACGAACTCTTCATGATTATATTAGTAAGATCAGCTTGTAAGATCAATATAAGAACTTGTTGAGGATCGTTGTTCCTCAACTAAGTTTGTTCTACTAATCTGAAAACGCAGCCTTCTATGTGGCTTTGCGATACTGAGAAGTTGCCTGATTAGATTCTTCGGGCGGTTGAAAAAATTGCCAAAAACCCCCGCAAAAAGCTCAAAAGTATAAGGAAGGACGTTCCCTTGGAGCAGGCTAAGCAATTTAGTAGGTTGCACCACGTACTCCGGGTGCGGACCGAGGCGTAAAGTATAATCCCTTATTGGTTGAAGTCGGGGATCGTGTCTTGATATAATCTAAGAAAAGTGGTGGGTAAATGTGTCCGATTACATACTGACGTATTAAAAAAGGCAGTGGCATGAAAGTGCTTGTGGAGAAGCCTTGTTTGAAAGAATTGATGAACTGGAGTTACTATGCAAGTGTGGTAATAAAGAAGCAAGTGTGGAAATAAAGAAGAGGCTGTCGAAGTCGGAAAAAGAATGAAAAAGCGACTTATATGTGAACGGGTCAATATATATGAGGATAGATTAGACACAAGGGGAATTTTTCAGTCCATAGCTACCAAAGTGATGAATAACGACTTTATAAAAATCAACAAGGAATCTGATATTACAAGCCGTTTTTGATTGGATACCATACGAGGTACGAATCCTAATTATGATAAGCACTATCCGGTCTGCTTAATGGGGGAAGGTAATGCACCACCGGAAGATGTAGGGGGGATTTCGGGATACGAAGATTTTTTAGAAATCATGGCTGATCCGAATCATGTTGAGTATGGAGATATGCAGAAGTGGACTCAGAGTCAATGGTACAGGAATTTCAATATGGAATTTATCAACAGAAGGTTAAAAAACATCTTGCGTCATAAAGGATGATGAACGCAAGCAAACCTAACTAACGTAACAGTAATTTAGGGGGTGGGATTATGATTAAAACACAGCGATTTCCGTAAGTGGACTACAATAATCAAAAAATGACAAGATTGTCTTGTTACCTGCGGGGTTGATATCCTCCACATAGACTTTTACATTTGGTTCAACAACTATATGAATTCCCATGTAAATACCCCTATTCTTAAAATGTTACGTTATAGGATATTCACACGGGAATTTATACGTGTACGTCAATTAAGTTGAGGTAAAATAGAAAAGCTGGAGTGATAGGTGATATTTGTCATGCGCTGATGAGCGACCGAAAAATCTATTTGAAGGAGCATTTCATCGTGAAAATTCAACAAGTACGGACAATAGTGGCGGGGCATTCGGATGATACCTTACGACTACTAATCAGCGAGATGTACAAACGCCTTCCCAAAAAAATAATTAAAGAAAAACAAATTGACTGTCTGATCGAGAACCTGCCTGATAGTCTATCAGGAAAAAACCGCCTGACTAAGCAGAAGGAAATACTAGACATAGATGAGGTGTGTTGGGAAACGGAAGAGTTCATTAAAAATGCCCGTGACCAATATTATTTTGCTCCTAATCAGATTATACATAAGAGAGAACGCCCGAAATGGCGCTTTGTGGCTAAACGTTTGTACAAGAGTTTGATAGATCTCAGTCAAGATCCCGAAGACTTGCCAGAAACGAGTCGTCTTCTAACAGAACTCTATAAAGTAATGTGTGAAGCCTGCAGGGTTTATTGTTTAATACCCAAGATCCGTTCGCTTCCGTCGGGATAGATCAAGCGGAGTTTTACATGAATGTTATTTCTGTGAAGGCCCAGACCAATTCACCTGAGCAGTGGATTAAAGAGTCTTTACTTCTGACCTTGGAACCAACCGTAACACTAGATCATTCGCTTATGGTTGTCCTTATTGAGATGCTAAAAAGTGCCCCGCTTAAAGAGATTGCAATTGGATTATGTGAACAAATGCGGAAGCTAAAGATTACGCCAGCCATGTACCGACAGGACCAGAAGTATTATTTAAGAGGACGTAACAATGCTCTGACAGAGTTAATATTTATGCTGAACATGGTACTAGGAGAAAAGGAAACAGCAATTGCAGATTATAAGAGCAACTATAAAGACATTGATAATGAAATAGGGCTCTATGTACTTTTGAGGCATTTATCTAATTACAGAGAAAAAGCGCTTTGGTTAAGAGAATATGAGTTGGGATTACAACAAAAGGTGCAACCAAGGAAAGCCCTTGTTGAAACGTACAAATGTATCAAGGAAACAGGTGATTTTCCACAGTATTGACACAGAAAAGCTCAGTGTATTGGCAAATATTATCGTGAATGTAATCGATGTGGAGGTACAATTTCGTGAGAAACGTGAGATCACCATATATTAGCCTTTCCGATAGCGTCCGCTGCAGAAAGTAATATTTCGGTGGAATACTTTTCAACACTAGGACAGGAACAATGATGGATGTTGACAGGGGAGCCTATTTGTTAGTTTTACTTATCCAAACCATGGGCGTGTGAAGAAAGGAACACTGTATGGCTAGTAATATAAAAAAGGATGCAGAATGGGCTGAAGCAAAAAAGAAATGCAGACTGAACGACGAAACCCTGAAAATGGCTAGAGAGATGGGGTTAAATCCAAGAAGTTTAATCAAAAATATCCCCAACCCAAGCCAACAATGGAAGGCACCTGTGAGTACTTGGATTCGAGAGATGTATCAAGAACGCCTGGATAAGGCACGACAGAAAAAGGAGCGGAAAGAGATTTCATCGGAGTGAGTTCTTGCTATGAATTTCGAAGTTTCCGGCAACGGCAGTTCCGCCAAGACGAAAGCGTGGAATTTAACCAGGCGTAACAGTGTCACTAGAGCTAAGAAGGTATTTGTTCTAATCGGGACCAAGAAGGCCATTAGTATGGCAGTCCGCAATAATAAGACGTCGAAGAGGAATACCCGTTTGGCGGAGAGATTATCGAACGAATGTAGTTGTTAGACAACACAACTAGTAGATGAATTAGTAACCACAGTAATTGAAACAACCACTTTACTCTGAGTCGATCAGAATAAAGTGGTTGTAATATTTTAATACCAATCTAAAATACCCAACTAATCTTGATACCCAGATAGTTGCTGCTCTACAGAGTTAAGGGAATTGATTGCTTGTTGAATCTTGTTTTTGTTTTCTGGTTTTTCTGCAGAATTAAGTGCTTGTTGTAATGTATTAACAGTAGATTGCACTGACGACATACATTGGTCAACGTATTGTTTAGCTTTTCCTGGCATATGTACACCTCCTTAACAATTATTCACAAAAAGAGTATCTGCATAAATTTAAATAAATATTCATATTGCAAAAAGACAAGCAGCCGCAATCGTCGGCCCCTCCAGTGCCTTTTCTCCGTTGGCTGTAATGCTCTCTTCCTAAATCAAATGAAAAGCGTTCTAATTTCAAAGAACGTGGTGCCTGACAACATAAAATTATTATTCCTGCAAATAATACCCTAGGAGGTGAAAAAATGGATACCAATATTGAGTTTTTAAACTATATTTATCAAAATGCTGAAATGGGCAAAAATATAATTAGCCAACTCATTAAGATTGCAGAAGATGTACCATTTAAACAACAATTAGAATCGCAGTTCAGAGAATACAATGAAATATTTGACATAGCCAGTAATAAAATTCAGGAAGCAAACAAAACATCCAAAGGTATAGCGGATTTTGCTAAGTTCACCACCTATTTAATGATTAACTTTAAAACCATGACCAAAAAAACTCCCTCTCATATTGCTGAAATGTTAATCCAAGGAAGCACAATGGGGATTGTTGATGTTACAAAGAAGCTGAAAGAGTATAAAGAGGCAGATAAAGACATATCCGCATTAGCCAATAGATTATTAGTATTTGAGCAACAAAATGTTGAGGAAATGAAGAAATTTTTATAAGAATATATTTTCGCGTTGGCTAATTGAGATGGTAATGAGCTACGGATTTGATGTCTTATACCAAATTAAGGAGGAACTTAGGCTCCTCCTTAATTTAGATGGGAGCTCTAAGGGATACCTTGGAGCTTCCATTTTTATGTTTTCAATTAAACCTATCTATCTTAAAGAGCTGTAGATCATGGTGCTCTTCTCCCAAATATGATTACTAAGCATCATTCCACCTAACACAGCAAATAAAATACCATTTGCTCCATATCCTAAACAGTACCATAATTTTGAATTAATGGGATATTTCCCTAGGAAGCCTAAATTATCTTGAGTAGATTCAAAAGCCCCACAATACCTAAGGTAATAAATGCGAAGTCAAAGCCGTGCTCCTCAGTAGAGTTGGCGTAATTTTCTCTATTTCTTCCATCGCTAATGCCTTATGGATATTCTCATGGCACTATCATCTGATTCCACTATCAATGGTTTTGATGCTGGTAATAAAGGACATCCGTGCCTGACACCAACTTATCCACTTATTGTTTAGCTCGTACGTATGCGTCAATTATGACCCAAGATATAACTCCTCAGGTATGAGATATAAAACGTTCACGGTCACGTATCGGGGCTGATAATTCACACGAAGCCAAGTTAACAGATTTTACATTATAAGAATTTTGTGATCTTTTTCCAATTGAACTTTTTAAACAGAATTCAAATTTTTCAACTTTATTTAATGAAGAAAATGTATTAGCCGGACTTATTTCAAAACAACATATCTATAAGATTAACTTTACTGAAGAAAGCAATAAGGAATCATTTTTCTGGTTATAAACGACAATGAATTGCATACGCATATCTATCATTTGTTTAATTGCTGTTTCTAACAAATCTTGTTCATAAATGTATTTAAAATTAGTCTTCATAATTTCGCT
>CAKMJS010000164.1 GCA_927405585.1 uncultured Desulfosporosinus sp. | reverse complement strand
GCTTTAATTTAATGCAATTACTGTGCCAATAACTCCTATAAACTAGTCTGCAAAATAAAAACCCTCCCTAAGCCATTTATTTTGGCCAGGGAGGCTGACATTTTACAACATACTATCGTTTTTGTTTTGCCACTTCGATACTAAGCTAAAGCGTTAGCTCGGAATAATCAACTGATACTTGGTACAGTATTCGAAGAATTTCTGCTTATACCATTTAGCCGACAGATAAAAACCATACCAGTTAGAAGTTTGAAAATCATCCGCCAATTGGACTTCTTTTGCAACTCTGCGATTATCAAAAACGCTCCGCTCATAATTACTAAAGGCTTCTTTCAACCATTTATCGTCTTGGTAAATTATCAAATCAAGGTCATCCTGGTTAAATAATTGCTGGTCTATTAAAAATCTTTTCCAAGTCTCTTCTCTCTGTTTCGCATCACCTTTAGAAAAAACCGTAGCCATAAGCTGCGCAAAGTCAGTGAATCTTAGCTTGGTATCGATGTATTGTGGATGTTTTAACAAATAACTCTCCAGATGGTTCCTGATGTTATTAAATGCGCGTGAGAATCTGTCTCGATTATTGATTTTAACTTCCTTATATGAGCCACTGAATTCATCGCTATAATCATATTCGTACGACCACTCTAAATCCGGAATATCTGGAAATTCTAACGCTTGACCATGTCCGTAGGCAGGCACAACACGATCAAATAAGTTATCATATTGTTCCCGACTAAATTGGGCAATAACGTTCAGAATCTTGTAGACAAACCACAAATCTTTCGTATTCTTTGCTTTACAATTCTTGATATCATTGACTTTACTTAACATACCACTAAACCCTTGATGAGTATATGAATCTGCAAAGGCATGTAAAATGATACCTAACTTAATTAAGTCATCTTCTACAAACACATCTTCTAAAATGTCGAGAATGATTGGGGATTCTTCCTTACACCGAAGCTTTTTAGTAAAACTTTCACCCTTACAACCAGGCACAAAATGAAAGGCACAGGTATTGTTGATCATCGCCTCGTAGTTAAACGTTTTAATGCGTGCGTAAGAATGACAAGTGGCCATATTGAAAAAAGCTGGTCTATTTCCAACCATATCATGCTCAAAAAGCTCACTCTCATGACTCAAAAACATAAGGTTAATTTTAGCATCATCCACAAACTGCGAGGCATAGGCAATAACTTGCGCGCTCTCTTTTTTAAAACCACATGCTCGACAAAACGCTAAAATAGCGTAGTAATGGGCATCTCGTTGCAAGACGATCCCCTCCTTATATCGATCCACAAAATATTAAAAGCCATGCACCATTCTATGCATTGGCTCAATAATATGTACTGAGGGGGCGATGAGTATGTCCGTTCAGATAGGAAGGTCGACGGGTGGACCGGTCACCATGAAAAGGGGTGACAAGTTAAGCGTCATACCACAGGGAACTGGTAATGACGAACTAGATAAAGCAATAGCAGCGGTTGGTTATGCATATGATCCAGAACAGGACATTTTTTATTCGATTCTGGACCCCTGGCAAAGAGATATTGGCTATTGTCGTCTGTATGATGAATTAGCCGCGCCGCTGGGGATGATCATTGATTGTGAACCCATTCACTTTGAATACCGTGATAAAACCTGGATGATTGGTTTTTGGAAAGGTCAATATGATTTAGTCACCGGTGCCGAAATCGGCATCTACACAAAAGCAGCCGATTTAAATATTCTTGGATTGTTTAGTGGCGCTTATTATGATTGTGTAAGTAACGACGATCTTTTAAAAATGTCCTATACTCTTAAGAAAAACGGTAATCCACTTTTTACACGAGAAGGAGAACACTGGTGGCTAACCGGCTTTAAACTAGGTGAGTTTTCAAACCCATCGGAATTGACGATGGATATCACGATTACCTTACACGATGTTATGATGCGTGATGCGTTTGTGAGAGGCTTATGGAATGCAGGCTATCCTCTCGATGAATTTACGAGAGATGGCGCGACAGTGAGTTTTACATTTAACACTCCGCATACATCACAACCAATTACTCGAGTACCCGCTACTGACCAACTCATACAACGGAAAAATCAGCTCTTATGTGAAAAGCTTCTAGCTATTATAGGAACCTCTAATACCATTCAGGATAAGGTGAAAGCCCTGGAGGAACAAACTCCTGATTTGTACTCTAAGCTCATGAAACCAGGGATAGCTCAGCAATTATTCGAGACATTTTCAGTGTGGTTGACCGCAAGCAAACAAAAATAACCATCGTCGAACGTGTTAAAGGGACGGTCCTTTTAACACGTTTTAAACTCTTTCGAAGCAGAGAAGCCACGAAGTCACAGGGACGTTTCGTTGCCAATAATTCGTGGCAAACAAATCGTCCCCGTGACTCGTGGCTTTTCCTTCTCTACCTATAGCTAATGCTAGGAGCTTACTAAAACAAGTAGTAATCAGATATTCGGGATACCCTCAAACACTGGCCTTAAATCTACAGTGAAATCTGGAAATACAGATAATTGCACTTGATCTCCCTCAGTATAAGCTTCCGGGCGACCGTATCGCATGTTATTTTGTAATCCTCCTTACCCTGACTCTTCTAAATATTACCATAATTATCTGTTTAGTTAAACAAACTATCACTTATCACTTAGAATTATCGCTAACTCTTGCAATATCTTCAATGAAGTGGTTATTATAAGAAGAGAAGTGTGCACTAAGGGAGCGAAAATAATGGAATTGAATGAATGGGTAAAAATACAAACTCTCTATGACTCTGAGAAGCAAGCGTTAATAGTTTCAAATATTGTTGCTACTACCGAAGCAAGGTTAGCCAATCAGGAACGCGGACCCCAGTACGAGGTGGAGACCCGTGTCGAACAAACAGACGAAAAATGGCAGGTGTATTGGCGCAAAATATTTATCGGTAATAAAACAGGCTGTGGTGGTGGATGCGGATCTTGCAGTGACAACACCCCCCCACCTAAGAAAAGCATGGCCAAGGTACTCCCTTTCAAAAGACCTTCTGTTTAGACGACCAATCAACAATTGAGCCAGTATGGCCTTCCGGAACAACTGGATTAAAATCCGAAGCGGCTCCAGCTGCTGTGGACATCATAGGGATTTCCCAACTTACTCACATACTGATACACGTCAGCGACCTGTTTGGCTGGCAGCTCACTTCCTAAGATTCCTGCACTACTGCCAAAGATATAGCCACCTCCGCCTGAAGCCACAGCTAATAATTCCGCTGCCTTTTCCATTCTGTTTTCCTCGCTAAACCACGTCAGATCATACCCTCCCATTAAGCACAAACTGCTTTTCGACGCCTTTTTCACATCAGCTAGATCGGCCAACGAAGAAAAATCCAAGGAATGAATCCCGTTCACCCCAGACTCCATAATATCGGTTAATACAGGGATAATATTCCCGTCGGCGTGGAAGAAAATTGGCGAGTTTTGGGCCTGCAAGGTTTTTACTTGATCCATGAGTCTCGGAAAGAAGTATTCACGGAGATCATTCGGAGAAATAAAGGTCCCTCTTTGATAGGCAATATCGTCGGCAATAATGAGTCCATTGGCGCCTAATTTTAAAGCCTCTTGCCCCAACTGCATATTGGTAGCTGCAACCTTCGCAGCGATTTCTAAGATTATTGGGTCGCGTTTCGCGATCGCCATTAAAAACTCACTGAACGAAGGAAAATGCTTGGCAGTCCCCTGAAATGGGCCATCAATTATTGCGAAGATGAAGAAATCCGTCTCTTTCCGCCATTGTTTAAGTCCATCCCACACTGGGGCTTGACACTCACGTGAGTAATAAGAAGAAAAGGCAGAAAACGCCAAGGCATCAAGACCACATTGTTCACACGCCTCAACTCTATCTTTAAACTGTACCTTCTCCTTCAGCCCTAATAATTCAGTCACAAATCCATCTTCTAAATAAAACTCCCCCATGGGTACGCGATCCACCCACTCATGGCGTACTGAGGCCAATATTCGTTCGATTTTATTCAAGCAGCTCACATTCCTCACCTATCCGTATTTGTACAGGTTAAGTATACCTAGTAAAAAAGCCCCGTACAAGCCTAGGGCGTGAGGATTACTTGCTGCTTCCAAAATACTAACGTTATTGGTAATCATCCATTAAACATCCCTCTGTTGGTTGCCATAGAAATTCGTTCTTCTCTTACCGTTGTCATTGAAGAGTAAGGCGATATGTCCTGCATAAAAGATATTCCAAATTAAATGACTGACAACAAATCCGATGGTAATGATAACTGCATTTGTTGTTGGAGATCCAATTTTAGAAAACTGTAAAACATAGAACAATGCCGCAAAAGGTGGTTGCTCTCGTAGCTATGCTTCTTATGCTTTCCAGTAATAAGTTATACTAACCTTGATGGACTCGTTATGCTTTTCCTCACTGTTCTAAAATGTTCACTTTTCTAACCTTGACGACGAGAATCGACCCGCCTCTTAATGAAGCGGGTGTATAAGTGGAAGTCAATTTTCTGATAAAAACATGTCCATTTACTAATCTGAAAACATTTCTTCACCAGTTTCTTTTCCTAATAGAGCAACGGCGATAGCAGCGACTAAATACAAGCCTCCTGCGAAAAGGAAAACTTGACTTACACCATAACTTGTCATAATCATACCAATAATGATGGGTCCGAAAATTGCACCAAGCCGAGCACACGTGTAGGCATATCCAAGTGCAGTACCTCTAATACGGTTGTTAAACAGCTCGGTGCCATATAAAGTATTAATCATCGAACTACTATAGGCACATACATTATATAACACTCCAAAGAACAAAATAGCAGGTAATACTGTGGAAGAGCCGTAAAAATACGCCATAGTCATTGCTAGAAGTGCGCAAGTAACTGTCGTCCACTTACGTCCAATTCTCTTGACTAAAAAGCGAACAACCCAGATACCCAGTACCCCTCCACCATACATCAACGCAACATATCCAATAGACTTCTGGATTGTAAATCCTCTGGCTACCATGAGGGTACTAAACCAAGTGGATAATCCAACTGCAGCCCCTACAGCACATGCCCACCAAATAGTTACCATGATTGTACTTCTAATATATTTATTGCTAAAAAGCTCGCTCAAAGCCGCTTTGGGATATTTCACTACTGGTTTATATCCATCAACAGGGATTACTACTTCAGGTAACTCGCGTCCAAGACCCTTTACTACATTCTTTTCAATATTTGTCATAATCGCATCTGCTTCTTCGAAACGACCTTTGCTTTCCAGCCATAGTGGAGATTCCGGTACATATTTTATAATCACAACAATAAAAATGCTTAAGAGTGCTTGAATTAGAGCAACTCCCCGCCATCCTAAGGACGGGATCGGGATCATATAATAGCTCATCAATCCTGCCCCGAGATAGCCAAGGGGTGTGAAGGCCATGAATGCCGTAATATAGGCAGCGCGTAATTTTGCCGGAACTATTTCACTCAAATAAGTTGCACTAACTGGGATTAATCCTCCCATTCCTACACCAATACCTACGCGACCAATCATAACAGTATTAAGAGTATATGCATTAGCAAACAATACTCCGAATACCCCAAATATAGCCATCGATGCTACGAGAACTTTTTTTCTTCCAATTATATCACTTAATAATCCAGAGACCATGGCTCCACACATAACACCCACATTACTGATAGTACCTACATAACCTAGCATTGCGGGTGAGAGATTAAACTCGTTTTTTAAGATTGGCAAAAAGTATCCGATTGCGCCATTATCAATCGCTTCAATAAAGTACGCACAAATTATTATTGCTCCAAGAAACAGTATATACGATGATTTCGGTATGCGTTCAAGACGCCATGCAATTCTAATTCTATTAATATCCTGCGTTTGATTCATTCTCTTTTATCCCCTTCATTATTAATTTTCGTCGAAATGATTCCTTCAAGGAGATGCGTATAAGAAACATGCTGGCCTTCAGTCATTGACGTTATATTCGGTCGAAAATCGCCTTGGTAGTTTTATGAGTAATAAGAGAGATGAACTCAATCATCTCTCTTATTTGAAAATTTATAGAACACTTTCTAGAATTAATCTTTAGGCTTTTCTAGCAGCTATTTCTTTTTGCATTTCTGCAAGATTCTGAGGTGTGATTTTGTAAAGAAGTATAATGAACAACAACCCTATAGCTAAGAAAATTGCTGGATAAATTGTTAATCCGTTCTTAATACCGTTTACCAGTTCAGGTGTAGCCTTCATATTGGCGACATATCCTGCTCCTGCGAGCACGGTTGTGATAATGACACTTCTTACAAGAATCGCAGTTTTAATGGGAAAACTGATCAGTGACATGATAAAACCTCTCGCGTTCTTCCCGGTTTTCCATTCCCCATAATCTACCGTCGAGGAATACATAGCAACACCCAAGGCATCAGGCATTCCATAACCTAAATAGGCGATGAACATGACTATCATGAATGAAATATAATTCATTGGCAATGCCCATACAGCTAAGAGACCCGCAATAAATATCGAAAGTGACAGTATATAGGTATTTCTTTCACCGAATTTTTTTGCCAGTGGATTAGCAATCAGTGCTCCTACGAACGTTACTACGGTCAGTCCCGTCATGAATACTGCAATAACGGCTAGATTGTTTACTACATACTTGAAATAGTAAAACGCTAACCCGAAGATAACAAACCTTCCTAAATATCTTCCGAGTTCAGCTAACATCAAGCCCATGAGAGGAGGGTTGACTACAATCTGTTTCAGCATCTCGCCGATAGGCATTTTCTCTTCTTTTTTACCTGATTGAGCGGACGTTCCATGGAAAGCATAATCTTTGGTCAAGAAGAATAAGGCATAATAACAAGCTACCATGATACAACCTGTGATTACAACAGTCAGTGTATACCCCAGCGCAGGAGCTCCAACTTGTTTACCAATAGCCAAGATCGTCTTCATGCCGAGTAAAGAAAAAACGATAGAACCTAAAGCATTAAACATCCCTCTGTTGGTTGCCATAGAAATTCGTTCTTCTCTTACCGTTGTCATTGAAGAGTTCAAAGCGATATGTCCTGCATAAAAGATATTCCAAATTAAATGACTAGCAAGAAATCCGATGATAATTATAACCGCATTTGTTGTTGGAGAACCAATTTTAGAAAACTGTAAAACATAGAACAATGCTGCAAAAGGTGGTCCTACAAATAGCCATGAACGATATTTACCCCACTTCATATTGCTCTTTTCCAAGATTACCCCTGCAGTAGGAACCCATAAAATATCAAAAATACTAGTCACCAACAATACCGTACCGACTAAGGCAATTGGCAGCTTGGCAAAATCCGTTAGAAAGGCCGCAAAAAAGAATACTTCCATACTAACAAATACTTGAAATCCGAAGGAAGGTATTCCGTAAAGGTTAATAACCGACTTCTTTAATCCCTTTTCCATTAATAATCTCCTCTCAAAATCCATTTATTTCTTTAAGTGTGTATGCAAATTGATTACCACGAGGTTGTCAAAAAATACTATCTCGGCTTGTCACCTCCCTATCGAAATGATACTGGGTTATTGCCGCGCAGATAGGACACCAACAAAAGAATATTCAGAAATATCTCAGGGTAAATGTGGGCAACCTCGCCCTCGATCAAGCTTCCGTGTTGCAGCAAGTGCATAATGGCTCCTACGAGGTTCGGTGTTGCCCTATCAATTCCACCCCTGAAAACGAGATTAAATTACAATAACAGATCCATAACAAAAACAAACACAGCATCTTCATACTTTTGGATTTTTGGCGCGATAGCGTGTTCGGGCTTGCCCTCTAATTCAGGGTGCTCCGCTAAATATTCTTCCCAAGTGGCATAATATTTCGAATCCATAGTATCCTCTCCTCCTCGCCCTTAATAAGTTCCGTTTTCGTGCACATACTCCAAAACAGCTCTCATGTTATCCGCAACTGGACCCTTTGCTTCAAAATTAATAACACTCTTGTCCGCTTGGAACCAATACTTTCCTCCGGGGGCAAGGACATCCATCAACTCTTTTGCTTTGTCGACACACTGCTGCTTTGTCCCTGTTTGCAGGAGGGTAATCGGATAGAAACCCGAAATAATGTGTTTCTTGCCAAGTTTTTCTTTGACCAGTTTTGGATCTCCGTATTCAAATCTCATAATCGTATTTTCTGGCAATTCATAGAGATAATCGAGGTATCTCATCCAGTCTTGCTCCACAAACAATTGGACATTTTGACCCATACCAGCCATTGTCTCGACTAACTTTTTAAAGGTCGGCCAGTATAGCGTAGCAAAATCTTTATCCCGTAAATACGGAGCCATGTGTAACGGAATGAATGTATAACCTAACATCGCCGGATTCGGCAAAGTACCTTTCTTAATCATCAGTGGCAAGACCGCTTCGCAGGCAGCCGCAATTTTATCGGGATACCGCCGAACATCGCCTGAAATTCCTTTAAAACTTCTCAGAAAGTCAGCCATGAAATCAAACGGAGCTTCCGTTAGAGCACCCATCATTGTAGCATAACCATATTTTGCATTCATTTTTGCTCTGATTGTTCCTAGGTAAGCCAGGTCGTCGGATTGGGCTCGCATTGCTTTAGCTAAGGTCATCGCCACTTTCCCAGGTGCACCGTTCAACTCAGTGAACAAGCGGGGCAAAACCTTTTCAACAATACAGTCATAGGGTGACGCGATAAACTCATCATATTCCTCTGCCAATAAGCCCACGACTTCCGGATGCTGCATAAATCCACTGGAACTCATGACAATGGGAGTCGACCCTAGAATCTGATAGTGTGAGGGAAGTCTGATCGAACCACCCGGATAGGTGTCCGTTACGAAGTCCTGACAGAACTTTTCATACACTGGCTCTAATTTCGTCAAGTCCCATTGGCATTCAGCTAAATCCAGACCTGCGTATTGAATAGCAAAATCTTGAGTTGCTGGATTACTGAGAGGAACTCTTTTAGGAGTTTTACCGCTGAATAGATCGCGGAACATCTGATTACGTTCATTCGTCATCGCTACCGCATCCGTCATATTATTTCACCCACCCTTGACATGTTTTCAGCCCTTCAGCAGCGTTGGTCGTGAAAGCGTCGGCACCGATCTGCTTACAAGCGTCTTCATTGACAGGATTCCCGCCGATGATTACTTTTACTCCTTCTCTTATTCCCGCTTCTTCAAGTGCCTTAACTGTGTTTCTCATGGCATCAATAGCCAGGGTCAGAACCCCACTCATCCCAACGATATCTGGTTTAACTTCTTTGATCTTATCGACAAACGCCCTTGGAGATACGTCAATTCCTAAGTCGTAGACTTCAAAGCCTGCTGCTTCTGCCATACTACCGAAGATATTCTTGCCTATATCGTGCAAATCTCCCTCGACTGTCCCAATGACCATCGAGCCAACTTTCTGAGTCGCTTCACCACTTAAGACCGGTTTGAGTAATTCGATCGTTTGGGAGAGTAATTCCCCCGCAAAGATTAAGTCTCCCACGTAGTATTCGTTCTTTTCAAACAAATCCCCGACGATTGCCATCCCTTGTTGGCAAGCTAGCACCACCTTTTGAGCATCTTCACCACTAGGATTAGTCGCCACAAAATCATTAATTATGCCTAAAATCACTTTTTCGTCAAGGTCTCCTACCGCTTGTGTTAGTATCTTTAAATCAATCATCCTTAACCCTCCCAATCTTTTAATAAGCCTCTAGTTGATATACCGCCATCTAACTGTATATACAAGTTTAACTAAAAATAGTTCTCTTCTGTTTAGCTAATTAAGCGTCAACTTTTACTGGCCCAATCTTGTTTTTGCGAAAAGCATTCAGGTAATTTCTGCAAAATCGATCTTTCCCCAGTAATGCATCCGTGATGTACAGAGTCGTCACCAAATCCCGATTACACGGATCTAAGATGGCCGAATCCATCCCTGCCTCAAGCGCAAGAGTTAAGAAGTGTTGATTAACCACTTTTCGTAACGGCATTCCAAAGGAGATATTGCTTAAACCAGACGTTACTTTAATCGTCGGATATATGGTTTTTACTGCTCGCATAGTCTCGACAAAGTTTAGGAGGGATTGATTATCAGCCGATAACGCCATCACAAGAGGGTCAATATGGATCCGCTCAGGAGTAATATCATACTTCGAAGCCTTTTCAACCATAACTTTGGTAATGTCCACCCTCGTTTGACTGTCCTTGGGGATACCCCTACTATCACAGGTCAGGGCAATCACTTCCCAATTTGTCCCTTGAATAATCGGATAAATTATTTCGCATTTCCCCCCCTCTTCCGAGACCGAATTAATCAATCCAGGGCGTTTGGCATACGAGAAAACCTTTTCAATTACCTGCGGATTGGGGCTGTCTATGCACAATGGCGTATCCACTGCGTTCTGAACAATATCCATCAACCAGATTAAAGTTTCTACTTCCACGTCGGGCGCAGTACTTGCACAGACATCCAGATAATCCGCACCAGCTTCTGTCTGCCTTATAGCTAGGTCGCGAATAAATTCTTCATCCTTTTGCTCAATGGCTTTCTTAACACTTGGAATAGTTCCGTTAATTTTTTCGCCAATGATAATCATTTAAGTGGTCTCCTTTTGATACTTATTTGCTACACCTGTATATACATGTATTAGGTATTTTTATATTATCAATATTCAGTTACTTTGTCAATCCTCAATTTCACATTTTATCTTTTTTGCACGCAAAATAGCGAAAAATAAAATGAAGCACAGAACTTTGTCAGTCCAGTGCTTCATTAAGTAGTCCGTCTGAATAATTCAGTATGCGGTTTAGTTAATAGTAAAATATGTGCATTCCCCAAAGATCTTATTG
>CAKMJS010000163.1 GCA_927405585.1 uncultured Desulfosporosinus sp. | reverse complement strand
ACCTTTCTGGCAGGACGCTCAATAATTTGCACAAATACAGTTTTAGTTGCTTTTTTCTCACTCATAT
Source organism: uncultured Desulfosporosinus sp. (assembly GCA_927405585.1). Lineage (GTDB taxonomy): Bacteria > Bacillota > Desulfitobacteriia > Desulfitobacteriales > Desulfitobacteriaceae > Desulfosporosinus. Next base: position 4,260 of record CAKMJS010000163.1, on the reverse strand, counting down.
CCATTTCTCCTTTATGAAGTACTCGGTAGGTCTCGAAAACTCTTGCAGGCATAAAAAGTTGTATAGGCGGAGTGCTTTGACTATATCTTTTTGGGGGTAAGCCAAACTCTTTTGAAAAAGCACGAGTGAAGCCTTCGTGAGAGTCAAATACAAAATCCAATGCAACATCTATTATTTTGCGTTCCTCATCACGAAGAACAAGTGCTGCTCTGGTGAGTCTTAAAGCACGAATATAATCAAATGGCGATCTTCCAGTAATATCTTTGAAAATTCTCGCCGAGTGCCATGAAGAATATCCACCTACATTTGAGAGTTGCTTAAGTGTAATCTCCTCATATATATGGGACTCAATATAATCCTGCATCTTTTGCACTGCCACTACTGTTTCAACCTGATTCATTTTCTCACCTCCTTGTATACAGAATAAAACAAAATGAGAGCTAATTCTTGACCTGTATTGCTGAGTTAAAACAGAACATTGCAACTTGTTACTTATTGTCCCTAGGTTTTATTTCCGTTTTACAACTCCCGAGTATGGATGATCTCCAGTTGCCGCGCTGTTTGCAGCATGGCCTGTATCCGCAGGAAGAACCACCGATCGCCGACACTTGATATTTGACTCAATGTTTTGCCAATCAGCCGTGCAACCGTAAATTCTCCGTCCGGCATATTAGCTAAAGTCGGAACATTCCAGTATCTCCTTTCCTTGCAATTTCATTCTACTAACTCCAGTAACGGGAGAGTCAAGAGGGCCCATGTCCACCCTAAAGTCGATTTATAGACTTATGGTAGGTAAGTGAAATTTTACCAAATAACATCTTGTCATAGTATGAACCATCTATAAAATAGTAGTCTTTTAATCGCCCTTCTAACTTAAACCCGTTCTTTTCTAGCACTCGAATAGAACCAATATTAGCATTTACCACTTGTGTATGGAGCTTGTGGAGGTTAAGTGAATCAAATGCGAATTCATCCATCAAAGCGACGACTTCTGTGCCATAACCTTTCCCCCAATAGCGTTTATGAAAAACATAACCAATTTCTGCATGGTTTGCTTCGTGGTCAAAATTAAAAATCATTGATGTTCCTATAACTTCATTTGTTGATTTTAGAACAATAGATGCATATAAATGTGTGCCTGCAGACTCACGTTTCAACATTTCTTCAATATGATTATGAGTTTCACTCAACGTTTTCATTAATTGCCAACCAATAAAACGCGAAACATTCTCATCTGAAGCAAAGTTATGTATCTCTTGGACATCATTTATATTCAGAGCTTTAAAGCAGATATCCTTACCTTTTAACCCATGAAATAGGCTTGTACTCATGTTATTCCCCTTATTTCTATTATGCGTTGAAATCTACGACAACTAGTCTCCTTCGAAGGTTCACACGCAGTGACATTGTCTGTGATTTATATATCATAAATTAAAACCCTATAGATATTTAGGAATATCACTACCGAATAAACGACTAAAAGAAGCCCCAAGAAACAAGTAACAAACTTACTAGATCTATCCTGCCTCTTCCAAAGCACAAAACCTAGCATAACTGGTAGCGACAACTTGATGGCCATAAATGTTATTGGGCTTTTTTCTATAAACCATTGCATCACAGGATTACCTTCTTCAATTGCGCCTTGTCCTAGTCCCATAAATGTCAATGATCCATCAATAAGGCTTAATACAAATAACACAGTACATCCGACTATGATAAGTTTACCTCTTGACCAACAGTTCAACATATTACTCTCCACTTCAGAAGTAGTTTCCTATATTTTTCGGGTGTAGTTCCAAGGTCTTCTTCATTTCCTCCGATACATTCCCAATTATTTTGCCAGGCACTCCCACGACTAGTTTAATTATTAGGACATCATTGCCCACTGTTTCTGTCTGGTCTCCGTCTCTGTAGCAAAAATCAACCCCTTTAGTTGTCTTGCCACTCCAAAATATACCAGCTAATGGTCATTATGTATCAACTGTCATTCGAGCATATTTGAGAATTGCTCTATGATGCTTTTTCCTTGAGATCTTTCAGGTGGCTTGGGTGGGATAATACTTTCATATTCGTCTTTTTCGTCATCGTTATCGTCATCGTCGTCATTTTCTTCATCTTCATCAGTTAAGTAGTAACCATATTTTTCCCATACTGCATATAAAGCCCGGTAATCACCTTGTAAATTCTATCTTAAAGGCTTGGCTATAATTATGCAAAATACTATCTGACAGAATGTTTTTATGATTTTGATAAAATTCCTTTTTAAGTAACTTATCAATAATATCAGAATAGGTTAATTGAGAAACCATACTTTGAAGAATCCTAGAGTACCCAGCATTAGGTCATCCCTTAACTTCTGCTCCTCATCGATATAGAGCTGACAGGATCTAAAACAATCTAGAATTACACTTAACTTGCATTTTTTAATTGACAGGATAAATTGAGCACGCTACAATTAGACCAGTCAGTCTAGACCATGTGGTTTAATAAGGAGTGGTTGGATGGTTAAACAAGGATTTCTCAATTTATCTGTAGCTGATCAAGAGCGAGTATTAGAAGCAGCACTCGATGAGTTTGCAGAAAAAAACTATGAAGCGGCTTCCCTCAATAGGATCATTCAAAGTTCACGAATCTCTAAGGGCAGTATGTATCATTATTTTCATAACAAAGAAGATTTGTATATGTATATGCTTGATACGGTCATAGAAAAGAAAAAACAGTTTTTGAAGAATGCCCTACCGTTATTAGAGAAACCAATTCACGAGCTAGGATTGTTTGAAACAATATCGCTGCAGTTGGAAATGTCCATCGCTTTCGCTAAGCATAATCACCGTTACCACATGATTAATGCTCATCTACAGAACATGCCTGATCGTGCGATAAAGCATAAAATTTGGGGGCGCTTCCAAGAAGAATTTGATCTGATGATCGATTCTATGGCAGAGAGAGCCGTAAAAAGTGGAGAACTACGAACCGATATGGATAAAACATTCATCATCAGAGTACTGCGGTTCATTCTACTAAAATTTACAGATTTCTACCCCGACTACCAGGAACTGTTACAAAAAAATGACGAAGTGATGTTAGGTGAAATGCGCATATTAGTAGAGTTTCTCAAGCATGGCCTACAAGGGCCCAAAACGAAGGAGGATATATCATGAGCTATTTTCAAGTGTTGAGTTTAGTCTTTGGTATTGTATTGATTCTAACAAGGCCCGCTATGCATCTATTCCCCAAGAAATGGAATGACTTTGAACTGAATACAGCCTACACAGAGAAACAACCAAAATGGGTATGGTACGTAGCAGGAATTGGGTTACTGTTAGTTGGCTTTACCTGGTATAAGCACTTCACGACAAGTATCCCCTACTCCCTAATCATGTCCATCTTTTTATCACTCACTTTACTGAAAACATCCCAAGTTCTCTTTAACTACCAGCAGTTTCGCAGCTTTGTCATCCGTGTTTTAACACAGGATAGAAGAACGTTATCAACCATCAATATCAGTGTTTTTGTATTAGGGTTAGCATTGGTATCCATGGGGATTTTTCTATACTAAGCAGGCGGTTTGCGACTGGCCAAAGAGTACAGACAAGGGGACATAGCAACCCTCCGGTAATTTTCCAAATGCCACGAAAGTTTAGTCCGATGTCAGGCTTCATGAGAAATGAGTAAGATCCTGTCTTATATACTACTCATTCGGTTATACAAGTTGCTCACTTTTTTCCTAGTGTTTACTTCAAATTCTGGCTCACTTTTATTATAGCGTTCATAGTCAGCTTATCTGTCTACCGCCGGACAGCTTACGCCATCAGGTCGGCCTCAAAAAGCCACCGCGCAGCGGTTTAGTACAACTCTTGATATGCGATGTTTCATGCTTCCCATCTTTGTATCGAGTTGTCAGATATTCCGACAAGTTGGTGATTCTACATGACATTAAGTAGTTCCAATCACAACTATTGTGACAGCCTTACCCAATGCGCTTGCTGGCCAGCATAAATTCTCCTACCGCAGACTCCTGCCAATAATCGAGTCCGGCAGCCTCACAGAGCAGGTCGGCATGTCCTGAGTCCAAGGCGCACGGGGAGAGATCCATGGCTGTTGCCACTAGATACATCGTCTGAAACAGGCTTCGCACGTTGCAGACATAAGCTGCAACCCACAGGTAGTCATCACCCTTACGGCTCGTTTTTCGCGGGTGGCTTGGAAATACAGCTCGATTGCCTATTCCTTGATCCTTAAGGACGTCGGAGTGTTGTT
>CAKMJS010000162.1 GCA_927405585.1 uncultured Desulfosporosinus sp. | reverse complement strand
TCAATCCAGTCGCGGACAAGTCGAGAAATTAAATCTACATCTTTATGTACAAGGCCAGGCACGGAAACATGCGGAATCTTCGGCTGTAGGGTTAACCACATCGCCACCAGCTGAGTAATATCCTCGGCGATCTCTTCCCCGTCAATCCCTTCAGCAAGGGTCCGAATTATCACACCCATCCCCTCAGGTTTGGCCTGATCCGCCAGCTCGCGCAAACGTGCCCGTTCTTGATTATCGACAATCTTCCGCGAAACCCCAATATAACTCACCTGAGGAAGAAGCACAACAAAACGACCCGGTAAGGTTAAGTTGACACTAATCCGCGCCCCCTTCGTGCCGACCGGTTCTTTAACAATCTGAACTAATAGTTCTTGGCGAGGCTTCAGGACGTGCTCGATCCGAACAGAATCAGCGGGAGCAACCTTTTCATCCTCCTCAAAATTTGACAGTACAGCATCGCCGACATACAGAAACGCGTTCTTCTCCAGCCCGATATCGACAAAGGCAGCCTGCATACCAGGAAGCACGTTCTCCACTCGCCCCCGATAAATATTCCCCACCAAGTTGGAGGAACCACTCTCTTCCTCGAACACTTCCATCAAGTCCCCTTGCTCAAAGACGGCTGCACGGAGTTTTTGGGATTGGGTTTGGGATTGGGTTTGGAGAACGATTTCTTTCAGGAATCCGACATTTTCATGTTTCATACGGATTAATACACCTCCCCAGCCTTAGAGTAACCAAAATTAGAGTAGAATAAGTATGGACTTGAGGGAATTTGAGAGAACTTGCGTTACAACGCTCACTTGCTTGCTCTCGCAGATCAAACTAAGACTAAAGAGCTTGCTTCGTAAGAGGGCGGGGTTCCCGACATAAGCGCCGTCCATGGCGCTATGTCGGCAGTGTACGTCCTTGTACACTGCCCCGCCGTATGAAAGCGCTCTTGAGTCAAGTTTGATTACTGCTTAATCAAAGAAGATTCGCTTTTGTAACGCAAGTTCTGCTCTGTGAGCAACGAAGCTTATCTCATATGTCCTTGCACGCCCTAATATCCAGTACCAGAACCGCGACTATTGTATCGCCGACTCAGAGGTGTCACATGCTTAGAAAGCATATCACGTCAAGCCAACAACGGCAAAGGAAATCCCAGGCATCGTCCAAGAGAAGCATCCGGTCTTAGAACTGCGGCTCAAGGCTAGCACCGATTCAGAGGTGCCCGCATGCTTAGGGAGCATGTCCACGGGGTCCCAGTCCAACCTTCGTTCCCAGCCCGGAGGGCGCAGCTCAGCTTCAAAGCAGAGAGGTGCGATTTGCTTCTTTCATTCCAGCAGAGAGGGTCACGAGCACACGTCGAGAAACCTATCGGGGACTTGTGTGACACAGCGCTCGGTGCTTACGACGCAGAGCAAACTAACCGTGTAAGCTCCTAAACGAGGAGCGGGGTACCCGCCAAATGCGCCATCCTTGGCGCAGTGGCGGCAGCGCACGTCCATGTGCGATGCCCCGTATCTGGGTCGCTTACACGGAAGTTTGCTTTTCTGCTTACGTAAAGACGTCGCGCTCGTGTCACACTGCGTCCCGGGCTTAGAGCCGTAGGACTGGGACCGTGTTTCCCAGCCAAGAGGGTCCGTGATAACACGCTCCGACGCCTATGCGTTCGTCGTAGCCAAACTCGGCTTTAAATCCGCTTACCCAAGCAGGGCGGGAAACAAGGACGTTTCCCGCCGACAACCGGCCAAGGATGGCCGATTTGTCGGGAACCCTGCCCGCTTGCATCCGGATTTAAAGCCCTAGTTTTGGCACGATGAACGCATGGCCGAGGACGTGTTTCGCGGACCCTCCGAAGTGTGCTCGTGACCCTCTCCCCCCAGAGAACGGGCAAATCGCACCTGTGCTTAGACACGCAAACCCCCAACCGTTCCAAGCTGGCGGCGCAGCTCAGCTTCAAAGCAGAGAGGTGCGATTTGCTTCTTTTTATCCAGCAGAGAGGGTCACGAGCACAGGTTGAGAAACCTATGCGTTCGTCGTAGCCAAACTCGGCTTTAAATCCCTTACCTAAAGTAGGGCGGGAAACAAGGACGTTTCCCGCCGGCACTGCGACAAGGATGTCGCATCTGCCGGGAACCCTACCCGCTTGCATCCGGATTTAAAGCCCTAGTTTGGCACGACGACTGCATGGTTGAACAAGTGTGCTCGTGACCCTCTCCCCGTAAGCGAGCAAATCGCACCTCGATCTTAGACGTTCACCAAGCCGACTTACTCAGCAAGCTGCACAAACCCATCGTGCTCAATCGGCGAGCTATTCCTCCCCTGATAACTCACATGCACGCCCGTTCGCTTAACATGAAGCTCCTCCATATCCAACGGCAACTTCTCAAGCTCCCTCAGGCTCGCGAGCACTTCCTCTGGACGAACGCTCCCAGCGTTCCCCATCTCAACTTCCAGCTCAAAGATAATCTCATCACCATGGATTTCCCCGACCAGCCGCTTGACCCACGGTCGGATGTCTTTATCCGTCGGCCCTTTTTTCGTATAGCGAGAATACGTCACATGCTCCCGGGCAAGCCATGCACTGACTGCCTCTTGTAGACGTTCCGGTAGAATCGGCAAAGCCATCAGAATACGGATCCTATAACTCGCCGAATTAAGGACGGCCATTAATGGTTTTGCTCCTTGGGTGAGTGCCCTTCCCTGCAGCAGTCGAATTCCAGGCGGCAATTGCTCCTGAATGCGTCCGAGCACTTCTCCTAAATCCAGTTCACGTTGGAGTTCGATATCCACGTACTCCCGTTCTCCCTCTGTCCCAACGGCAAGAGCGAAGCCGAAGGAGATTTTGGGACGTGGGTTAAAGCCCTCCGTATAAGACATGGCAATCCCAGCCCGCCTCACCGCACGTTCAAACACCCGTGTTAGGTCAAGGTGTGCGATATACCTCGCATCTTCAACTTTGGTATAGGCGATTCTTAGCCGCATGGCAACTCACCCTTTCAACTCAATCTGAACCCCTCTGCCCGGGCATATTCCGCACCCGGAACACTCATCATGTCGGCAATCAATCGTTTTGGCTTCCTGCAGTGCTCGGTGGTGTTCACTGACCAAGTACTGTTTCGTCACGCCACTCTCTAAATGCTCCCACGGTAAAATATCATCGTAATCCATCGCCCGGTTGGCGTAAAAGTGAGGATCAATGCCAAACTCTTTAAAGGCATCCATCCAGATATCTTCACGGAATTGATCACCCCAACCATCAAATCGAGCTCCGTGTCTCACAGCCCATTCGAGCAAGGGAGCCAGTCGACGATCCCCTTTAGCAAAGACCGCTTCTAAATAACTTGTCTTGACATCATGATAACTATACTTAAACCTGCGATCCCTCAGCTTTTCACGCAGATATCGTTGCTTAAGATCCACCGAAGCTTTGGCTTCCTGAGGTTCCCATTGAAAGGGGGTGTGCGGTTTCGGTACAAAAAAGCTCGTAGCAATCGTCACCGTGATATTGCGACGTCCCAGCTTAGTGCCGACATTGGCAACCTTTTTGGCCAGATCAATGATTCCGTCAATATCCTCTTGCGTCTCGGTCGGTAACCCTACCATAAAGTAGAGCTTAATGGTCGACCAGCCCTTCTGAAAGGCGGCCTCGACTGCGGTTAAGAGATTTTCTTCAGTGACCCCTTTGTTGATCACGTCTCGCAAGCGCTGTGAGCCTGCTTCTGGTGCAAAGGTTATCCCCGATTTACGGGCCTTCTGTACGGTCTCAGCTAAACCGACGTCAAAGGAGTCGACTCGGAGTGAAGGAAGTGAAACCCCGACGCCGTCTTCTCCATGCTTTTCCAGGATGCTCTCAATCACAGGCTGGATGCAGGAGTAATCTCCACTAGAGAGTGAGGTGAGAGCCACCTGATCATACCCAGTCGAACGCACCAATTCTTCGGTTTGCTTCAGAAGGGTTTCCTGAGACCGTTCCCGTACCGGTCGATAAAGCATACCTGCTTGACAGAATCGGCAGCCCCGTGAGCAGCCGCGCATCACTTCGAGCATCATTCGGTCATGCACAATTTCCAAGTAGGGGACCACCGGGTTGGTTGGGAAAAACGCGTTATCTAGGTCTTGAACGAGGGCCTTTTCCACAACCGATGGTACGTCCGTTTCCGCTTTAATACTTTCGATTCGTCCGTCCGGTTTATAGGTTACGTGGTAGAAATCTGGGACGTACACCCCTTGAACATGAGCCACTTTCACTAAAAAGTCTCTGCGTGGAAGCGGGTTAACCTTTTGTTCGGCAATCAGGCGAAGAACTTCAGGTAACTGCTCTTCACTTTCTCCGAGTAGAAAGAAATCGATGAACCCGACGAGGGGTTCCGGGTTAAAGGCACAGGGACCGCCGGCAATAATCCAAGGATCCTCTGGTCCGCGTTCTTCCGCTCGCATCGGAATACCTGCTAAATCAAGCATATTGAGGATATTGGTAAAACTCATTTCGTACTGGAGTGTAAATCCGATAACATCAAACTCTTGTAGCGGTTGAAAGGACTCCAAGGCATACAAGGGGATCTTCCTCTCACGCATGGCCTCTTCCATATCCACCCAGGGTGCAAAAACTCGTTCACAGAGAAATTCTGGGAATGAGTTGACTAAGTGGTAGAGAATTCTAGTCCCTAAATGGGACATGCCTACTTCATAAACATCTGGGAAAGCAAAGGCCATATGGACGTCTGTCTTATCCCAGTCTTTTTTAATCGCGTTCCATTCGGAGCCTAAGTAACGGCTTGGTTTCAGGACTTTCGGTAAAAATCGTTCGACCTGTCGGCGTATCTCCGCCGCAGTTAATTTACTCATGGTATGAATGAGGCCTCCTTGTGCTACATTATGGACCTCAATTATATCATATGTCGAAGAATATCCCTAAAGCCTACGAACCAAAGATCACCAGGCAAAGCTGCAATGGATGAATGTGCCTACAGTTTGCCGATCGGATAGCGAATCCCCTCCCTCAACATCCCTTCCACCACCTCCGTCTCGGTCAGAACCTTACTCTGCCCCAGGTCTTGATTCGCCAGAGAAATCATCGCGTAGCGATCCGGGGTAAACTCCTCAACAATTCGCACGAGGGGTGTCTCCTCATGAACGGTGACCCAAAAGCTTCGCATCAGTCCTTTTTTTAACAAGTCCTCTTTCTTCCGTGTTAATTGCCGGAGAAACGTGATGTGAGCCGAGGCGATTTCTTTACTGCCGGCTAGCCAAAAGAAGCCCCCCAAAACGATGAAGGTGAGCGGCCCTTCGGCGAAGTGTCCTCTACTTGCTAAAATTATCCCATATAGGGCTAGGAGTACACCCAGCCATTTGCCTGCCCAGGCCAGAAATTTCGTGGTGCGGACGAAACCAAAGTTTTCGGCAAAGAGTGCCCGCACAACTCGTCCACCGTCGAGCGGCAAAACGGGGATCAAATTAAAGGTGGCCAGCCAAAAGTTAAAGCGTACAAAATCCTCCGCGAGTTCCCCCGTCCAAACCCCTTGCCACCTTAAGGCCTGAGCCCCAAATAAGAGAACTACATTCAAGGCTGGACCCGCTAAGGCCATCATGCTCTCCTCAAATTTCCTCCCTTCAAAAAGATCATCACAGTAGGCCGCTCCTCCAAAAGGAAACAGCTCAAGCCCCGCGACTCGAAAGCCATACGCGCGGGCCGTTAATAAATGCGCTAATTCATGACAAAAAACTAAGCCAAAGACGAGAAGAGCCTGGGCAACTAAACCCAGGACTCCGTATACGACCAAAACAATCAGAAACGTGGGATGGATTCGGAGGCTAATCCCAGATATCTTTACGAGTTCCATTTTTCCTCCTCCTCGAGTTCGTGGTTCGATATTCGTGGTTCGTGGTTCGAGTTGTGAATTCGATTCTGCGAATCGAAGAACGGTTATTGCGAGGCTCGATGCTCGAGGCTCGAGTTGTGAATTCGATTCTGCGAATCGAAGAACGGAATTAATCTCAAGATTAAAATTTTGCGAACTTTGTTCACTTCGATTCGAGCCTCGAGCCTCGTGCCTCGCACTACGACTTTGGTGGCGTGAGGTAAGGGATCGGATTGACCGGCACGTTATTTTTCCTCAGTTCAAAGTGAAGCCAGGGCTTCTTTAACGGAGCGGAAAGACCCACTGTGGCTAGAACGCCACCTTTCTCAATGCGCTGACCTTTAACCACGGAAATATCACCCAGATTACCCAGCACTGAGGTCCAACCATCTCCAAAATCTAGCTTGACAATCTTCCCAAGTTGGGCATCTTCCCCTACTAAAGTCACCACCCCAGCTGCAGGCGAAATCACCAGTGTTCCCAGACCGCTCGGGCTCTCCACGTCAATCCCGTTATGAACTGTACCCAGAGCATTGCTCTCTCCATCTCCCTTTACTCCAAATCCAGCGACGACTTTCCCGGAGATGGGAGGGAAAAATTGACCTTTCATGGCTGCATCGACTGGAACGTTCTTACTAGCCACTCCCCCGAGGGACAAGGCTTCTTTCGCCATACCATTTAAGGCATCGTAATAGTTAGCCGAGTTCATGGCGCTCTTGTAAACTGAATGAATGGTTCCGGAAAGTGGATCTGTACTGTTGGCGCTAAAGAAGACCAGCAAAAACAACGACGCAGCGACAATGGCACGTTTCTGAGTTCCGTTCCAATGTATTAAGTAATTTCCCTTTGGCTTGGTACGTCGAGGACGTCCGGGTTGCTGATTAAGACGCGGCGCAGATCTGCCGCGATTCGATTCATTGCCAACTTCATGGATCGCCCGTTCCCATTCCCAGTCATCCCAGCGTTCAAAAGGATTCATCCCTCTGCCTCTCTTTCGATATTTGATACTCGATAGCTCGTTCATCGAACTACGAGTAGGGCTCGTACATCTCCTTAATAATCTATGAAAGGGCAAAAAAAAATAGAACCCCGAGGTTCGAAGTGCGAGTCTTTTCTGCAAGGAGGAAGTTTCTTAGCCCACTCGCAAACGTTTCAATTGCTATTCGCTTGTCGCCCAGCTAAAACGCAAAACCCTTGTGCTTTCTGCATGTGCGACAGTTGCGTTTCTTAACGCCTTAACGACTGGCGCTCAATGACGCAATTTCCACTTAAGTGCTCCCTAAGCTAAGTAACTTCCTCTAGCTTTGGTCACCGGGGGGACGAAGGGAGCGGCTTAGGGGCTGTTTGTGTCTTCGACGCAAAGACGAATGTAAGTTTAAGTTTTAGTTTATGCAAGTTAAGGACGATTCTTCGCTTGCATAAGTGCAAGTGCGCGAACCGTCCCCTAACTTGCACTTGTACGTAACGTAACCTAGCCTCGTCGTAGCCAAGCCATGAATGAAATGTAATTGCAAAGAGAACCATCAAGCGGGAAGAGCGTGCCGAATGCAGTTGGAGAAGCGTAAGCCGAGCATTGGTCGCACATGCAGTTTGCCCAGAGGTTATGTGAGGTAGCTTCGTAAACAAAATGAGCCGCTCTGGGAGCTTTGGTGAACGTGCAATTTCATTTGCATTCATCCCAATTTCATTTGCATTCATCCACGACTAAAACATCAGTCTCTGGCGTCTTAAATTAACGCTTAGCATGAGTCCCACGGCGGCCATGTTGGACAACATAGCACTTCCACCCGCGCTGATCATGGGAAGTGGGATTCCTGTGACTGGCATGATTCCGGAGGTCATACCGACATTGACTAAAATATGAAAGGTAAACATCGAAACTACCCCAGTGGCGATCAACATACCGTAGGAATCTCGCGCTTTAAAGGCGATAGTAATACTGCGTAGCAGGAAGATCAAAAAGAGGAAGAGTAAGGTGATCGTCCCGATAAAACCGAATTCTTCACCAACGACGGAGAAAATAAAGTCCGTATGATGCTCCGGCAGGAAGTTCAACTGGCCTTGAGTTCCCATTTGATATCCTTTTCCCCAGAGCCCTCCCGATCCGATAGCCCAAATCGATTGAATGATATGATATCCGTCTCCAGCGATATCGGCGGCTGGATCCATAAAAATGGTCAAGCGTCTTAACTGATAATCTTGCATGGGAAGTGGCATTCCTTGAGCCCATTGTAGCCACCCTGGTAGATTCGTTGAGAAGTGAAGCCAGAGTGCTATCCCCACTATCGCAGCTCCGCCTAGTAACAAGCCTCCGAATTTCCAGGGATTTGCTCCCGCGACAAACATCATCCCGATAAAGATCGCCACAAAAACCAAGGTGGTGCCTAAGTCCGGTTGCTTAAAGATGAGGAGCATGGGGACGAGTACAAACAGAAAGGGCAGGATAAAATCCTTAAAATCGTTCAGCTTTCCTTTACGATCAGCTAGGAAATCCGCTAGGGTCAGGATAATGAAGATTTTAGCAAATTCAGAGGGTTGAATTTTAAAACCAAAGGGGGTCGGAATCCAACGAGTTGCCCCTTTTGCTGCATCTCCAAAAAAAATAACAATCAGGAGTAACAAAATATTAAAAGCATAAATCCACCACCGATAGTTTCGCCATTTCTCATAATCAATCACAGCAAGCACCGCTGCAAAGCTTATCCCGATCATAATCCACATGGCTTGAGTCCTAACATAGTGCAAAGGATCTGATTTAATGACATTAATGGAAGCCGTACTCAGGATAATGAGACTGGCCATTAGTAACAAAAATGTAAATAAAATATATAGAAAGTCCAAGTTTTTCAGTGTCCGTCTATCCATGATAATTCCCCTCTGATAATCTTCGTTCGAGTTACATACTTCGATTATGTGGATGGTCTCTCCAGAGGTCTGATAACAGAGGCCAGAGATCGGAAAGGAATACAACGATCGGATACCTCCGGCTTCTGACCTCTGATTTCTCATTATAGCACATCCTTTAACCCAGCCCAAAATAATCAAAAGGGGTGTAACGAAACTTTCTTAGTAGCTTCGTTACACCCCTTAGTTGTCTAGGAATGCCAAATAAACTCACTCGCATTAACCCTTCGCCGCATAATCCCTCTTCATCTTAACGACAGGAATGTTGGCAACTAACGCCACTTCACGATCATCCTGACATAGATTGAACTCTAGGGCAGCTTCGTCGATTTCCATGTAGTTAGAGATCACTTTGATTAAATCTTCTCTTAATCTGTTGAGCATGGCAGGCGATATGCTGGCACGGTCATGCACCAAGACGAGCCGAAGACGTTCCTTGGCTACCGTCTTGCTCGAGGCACTTTCCCTGCCAAGCATTCGGCTGATAAATTCTAACAAGGATGATTCCTCCTCTCAGTACCGAACGATTAGCGTAAACCAAAGAGTGATTTCATTCTTTCCATAATCCCTTTGGGCACATCTAAGTTCATCAGGGGTACTTCTTCCCCTTGAATTCGGCTTGTGATGCGCCGGTAGGCCTCGCCCGCTTGTGAGGCTTGATCCATTACTGCTGGTTCGCCGCGATTCGTAGAAATGACGATGCTCTCGTCCTCTGGAACGACCCCGATCAGATCGACGGCTAAAATATCCAAGATATCCGTGATATCCATCATATCGCCACGTTTCACCATGGCAGGACGAATCCGGTTGATGATCAGTTTCGGATTTCTAAGTTCGGCTGCTTCCAAAAGGCCAATGATCCGATCTGCGTCTCGCACTGCACTGACTTCGGGCGTGCAAACGACAATCGCCCGGTCTGCACCGGCAATTGCATTGCGGAAGCCTTGTTCGATGCCAGCGGGGCAATCGATGATGGCATAATCAAATTCTTCTTTCAGCTCGGCGGCTAAGAGTCTCATCTGCTCGGGATTCACGGCTGTTTTATCTTTAGTCTGTGCAGCTGGCAACAAGAAGAGATTTGGAAACCGTTTATCTTTAATTAGTGCTTGTTTTAAGCGACAGTTCCCACTCGTGACATCTACTAAATCGTATACGATGCGGTTTTCCAAGCCCATCACCACATCGAGATTACGCAAACCGATATCCGTATCGACTAAGACGACTTTATGTCCGGCAGCAGCCAGTCCTGTGCCAATGTTTGCGGATGTCGTCGTCTTGCCTACACCCCCTTTTCCGGAAGTTACTACGATTACCTCACCCATTATTCAGACCTACCTTTCCTTATCGATTTTCGATTTTCGATGTTCGATGTTCGATGTTCGATGTTCTGAGTTCGATGTTCGATGTTCGAATCGAAGCAAACAATGTTCGCAGAAGATTTTAAACCTTAAAGAACAATTCCGTTCTTCGATTCGCAGAATCGAACTCAAAGTTCGAACCTCGAACCTCGAACCTCGCACCTCGCACCTCGAACCTCACATTATCGAACATCGCGTTATCGGGCCTTGCCACGCCATCCATTCATTCCAGCTGCTTCAACGATTAATTGGTCATCTTTGATTCGAGCAATTTCTGGGCCACGCCCGTCAGCTTCATCCTCTGGTCCCCTAGTCACTAAATCCGCAATCCGCAATTGGGTGGGGGCAAGATAGTATGCGCTTACTGTGGCGTTCCGCTCTCCTGTCGCTCCCGCGTGTGCCACCCCCCGCAGGGATCCTAAAACGGCAATGTTACCGGTTGCAATAATTTCTGCCCCAGGGTTAACGTCCCCCAAAACAACAACATGCCCATCAAATTGCACGCTTTTTCCGGAACGAAGTGTGCGCTCTACAAAGAGACAGCTTCCTTCCATCATTCCTTCCTCCCCCAGACGCGTTTCTTTGTCCTCAGTCGTCTGGGATTGGGACTTACCTGGTACGTACACCTCTTCCGAGGTCAACCATCCCGCGAGTTCTAAGTGCTGTTCTCTCAGGACTGTCTCTAGGCGAGCGTGTTCGTCTTCAGTATATTCCTTTTGCCCAGCATAACAACGTACGCTCGCACCTTGCAGGAATTGAACAGAATCCTTCAATAGCTTATCGAGTTCCTTCATTAACACTTCAAAGTCCGCAGTTGGATCCAGATACAATACTAATCCTTCGCGTGTGCCTTTAAGCGCCACATGTTCTGCCCGTGTCAACTGCACAATCCCCCATTGCTACCTTTTAAATTCTTATATTTACTGCTTTCTTTAAATTCTACAAGCCTGTCCCATTTCCCTTTTTACTGTAAAAAAAAACAAGGACAAATTTCCTTGTTTTTTAGCTTTCATTCGCGGTCTTCCAACCAAAATATTTCATAAAGGCGGCCCTGGCGACGTAACCTGCCGTATCTCCACCATGCCCCCCATATTCAACGACCCCAGCAAAAGCAAGTTGAGGATTATCATAAGGAGCAAAGGCCACAAACAAGCCGTTAAATATCTCGGCACCGCTCGTATCTTTGGACCCGAGCTGAGCGGTTCCCGTTTTACCTCCCCCGGTAAACTCTGGCACAGGATCGTAACCCTCGAATAGAAAGGCGGCCGTTCCTTCCCCCGATGTCACAGCACGCATCCCTTTTTTTACCGACTCTAGGACCTCGGGAGAAACCGAAACAGTATTGAGCATCTGAGGTTCAAATTGTTGAACGGTCTTTCCACTAATTGGATCTAAGAGTTTGTCGACAATATAGGGACGAAAGTGTTTACCACCGTTCACCATCGTTGCCACGTAATTAGCTAATTGTAACGGGGTATAAGAGTTATACCCTTGCCCGATGGAATTGTTGTAACTGTCAAAGGGCCTCCAATCGACTTCAAAATATACCTGTTGGTTGTACCAAAAGGCAAGCTCATTCAGCTCGGAATTTTTAGCGGCTTGGACCTTCTGCTTAGCTTTAGCATCCTTGGCCGCAGTCAGTAGAGGAGCGTACTTGTTCTCAATCGCTTCCAGCTTTTTATCGCGCAACTTCTCATAGGTGGGACCAAAATACGCTTTCTTCCATTCCTTTGAAGGAGCGATTCCTCTCGATTCCCCTGGTAAATCAACCCCACTGATGACCCCTAACCCGAATTCGTTGCCGATCTGTTTGATTAACTCCGGCTGTTTATCAAAAACGCGGCGCCCCATCACTTGAAAGTAAATATTCGAGGACTTGGCTAGCGCGCGGGTCAGATTGACTTGTCCGAAATAATTCCCGCCCCATTCTGCGAAGCCTTGACTCTGAGCTTCGGCGTTCCCCAAGGAGGACATGGCGTCGTTAATCCGCTCCTCTGGCGTGGTCACTTTAAGTTGTAAGGCAGCCATGGCTGTCACCATTTTGTAAACTGAGCCTGGTGCATAGGCGCCTGACAACGCCCGGTTAAGGGACGCCGCTTGTGAGGCTAGTTTGGGGTCTTGAGGCCAGTATTTATCTCTGATGGCTGTAGTAATATTGCCCGTCAATTCGTTGGGATCCATCCCGGGCCGTGAAACCATGGCCAAAATCTTGCCGGTATTTACATCAATCACGACGGCAGCCCCAGCATGAGCGTTCGGATTCTTCTTTTGAATGATCGCAATACGCTCATCGAGGGTATCTTCCACAACCTTTTGTAAGTCAGCATCAATCGTCAGTTGCACCGTCTTTCCGGCGACAGGCGCCTTGATGATCTGTTTGGAAACGGGGCGAGCGTTATTGTCGACTTCGACCTGTTGAACCCCTTCTATCCCTCGCAACCAAAAGTCATACGATTTCTCGACCCCTACCTTGCCGACTAAATCTCCCTGTGCGTACTTAAAACCCGTTTTTTGAGCATTTTCATTCTTATTAAACGGTTCAATTTCCTCTGAGTTGATCTCGCGAACATATCCAAGGAAGTGACCGGCTAGTACTTTTTCAGGATAACTACGAACTGGGATCGCATCGACACTCACGCCCGGAAGTTCCTCCTGATGCTCAGCGATAGCTGCCTGGAGTTCTGGTTTAACATCATTAAGGATTACCACTGGGCGATAGCGTTCCCATTGGTGATTCTGGATATTGGCAAAGATGTCTTCCGTGATTGATTCCACTGTTTGAGTCTTAATAGGCCAGTAAGGCTTCACATAAACCGCTAACCGTCGCACGACGTCTTTCCAATCACCGTCGTCGACCTGTTGCAAATCTAACCAGTCTAAGTTAAGCACGAACTGTGGAACACTCGTCACCAAAAGCTTGCCATTTCGATCGACAATATCCCCTCGTGTGGAAGGCACCTTCACCAGCTTCATGGCATTCCCCTGGGCCTTCGCAGCAAAATATGCCCCTTGGGCAATCTGTAAGTGCCAGAGGTTATAGCTAAGAATGGAAAAAACGAGCACCACAACAATGCCTAACCCGACCAATCGATAAATAAATGGTTTACGCTCTCTTTCATCCATGGATATACCTCCTCTCATTTCGAGCAAGTGGGGACGGTTCTTTGCCCCATTTTCCAGCCAGGAGAAAGTGTCTTAGCCCAGTCGCACACGCTCTACGCCGGTAAGTATTCCTTTAGGGATCACGGCTTCGGCGATACTCTCCACCGGAGACTATCGTTATTCGCTTGTCGCCCAGCTAAAACGCAAAACCCTTGTGCTTTCTGCATGTGCGCGTCGCTCCTTGCCATCCTTGGCACCGCGACATCAGTCCATCCTTGGACAAGCCAGTTGCGTTTCTTTACGCCTTAACGACTGGCGCTCATTGACGCAATTCCACTAAAGTGCTCCTTAAGCTAAGAAACTTCCCCTGGCTTGGGTCGCCGAGGATTGGAATGCAAGTGGGGACGGTTCCTTGCCCCATTTTTACAGAAATTGTATGGATATCGACCTTCAGTGCAAGAATTAGATCTTCCTCGAATTGGAACTAGAGCAAGTCTCTCAGCCCAAAATTTTACAAAGCGCCTTTGCGTCCATAAACGCAAACAGCCCCTCGGAATTCTCTCGCGGTATGCAAGCTAGCGTGCAAGCAAGAACAGTCCCTTCTCCGTGCCGTTCCAACTCCCATGCCGCTTTTTCCGCTACGCGGAAAACAGGCCGTCCCCTCGTTTCCCGTTCCCCGTGTCTCCCAAGCTAGAGGGGCCGCGATCACACGCTCCGACGCCTATGCGGTCGTCGTAGCCAAACTCGGCTTTAAGCCGCTTTCATAGGGTCCCTTCTCGCCATCCCTGGCTACAGGGACACTTGTCCATCCTTGGACATCGCTCTAATTCTGCTTCCGGACGTTTCCCGCCGGCACTGCGACAAGGATGTCGCATTTGCCACGAAACACATGTGTTTCGCCC
>CAKMJS010000161.1 GCA_927405585.1 uncultured Desulfosporosinus sp. | reverse complement strand
CAGAGTTGCCACGCTAACTACACAGAGGGTAAGATTGGTCATCCTGTAAATGTGGCAATTGGAACGTTGACAACTTCACTCCCGTTAGAAGGTACCAGCGCGGAGCGGGCTAATAATAGCGAGAAGATGACTTGTCTTACCCTCTGTGTAGTTAGTGTGGCAACTCTGACAGAGCGTTGCTACCCCGGAAATATACACAGGATTTTCACTTGAACTTGGAGTTTTAGTCTCTGCACCGGCAACCAAGTTGATATCGAAGGGTATCGAGATATCCGGAGCAGTCGGCGGCCCGTGAGTTGGAAGAGGAGTTGGGCGTCAGCGGTGTTGAATTGACCGCCCACGACCACTTTCTCTTCGAGGATACGGGCAACCGGCTCTGGTGCTCGGCGTTTTCGGCGGTCTGGGATGGGCCGCTGCTGCTGCAGCCCAGCGGGTAATTCATCAGGCGCGTCAAATTCTTGAGATCTGGCAGCGTTTGCAGCGCAGCGAGTGGTCGAACGCCGAGTTAAGACTGTGATGGGCACCCTGCTTAACAAGCCTGGCGGCTATATTTCCAACGACCGTTTCCCGCCAGGGTTGTGGATGGACAACACGCCCAGCTGGGAATATGGCGTGCTGGTCCAGGTGCGTGACCTGACCCGCGCCCTGCGCAAGGATTTCGCCCGCTCGCAATCGCAATCGGCCGAAGACGCCGACCTGGCCAAGGCCGAGCCGCGCTTCAACTTTGATAACAAGAGCTTTAAGCTTACGTAAACCCTTTGTTCTAGAAATTGTGTGTGATGGGACCCAACTTGCACCTCCGTTCAGAAAAGACGCTTTGCAGATGCCAACTCGTCTACTTCCCAAATACAAACACCTTGATGTGAGAAACTGGTAGATCAATTAGCTGGGCGTACGTGACATAACCGTGAGGCTGCATTTACGCCCTATTTAAATATGAATTAATAGATTGTATTACAAGATTAAAAAAAAATTTTATACAAATTTATTCAATATTCTTAATTCAATATTAAATTATTTTATGGTGGATCTGTAAGAGACCAACTGAAAGATGGGAGGAGTCTTAAGTATGAGTGCTGAAGCAGTCGTTGATACGAAGATAATTGTCCAAGAACTGATAATTAAAGGACGAGCCGCCATGGAGGAAATCAAGGATTATTCCCAAGAGCAAGCGAATACGTTAGTTCAAGCGGTGGCTTGGGCCATTTATCAGCAGGAACACGCCGAAGAACTTGCCCGCATTTCCGTTCGCGATACTGGATTAGGTAAATATGAAGATAAGGTAATTAAAAATAAGCGTAAAACATTTGGCACGTTGCGAGACTTAATGGATAAGGAGGCTAAGTCAGTCGGAATTATTAATGTAGATCTGGCTAAGGGAATCACGGAAATTGCTAAACCTGTTGGGATTGTTGCAGCCGTTGTCCCTTCTACTAATCCCGGTGCTACGCCAGCAAATATTGCGATGATGGCTTTGAAAGGTCGTAATGCTACAATTATTGCTCCGTCTCCTAAAGGGCAAACGACGACCACTAAACTTCTAGAGTATATTCATGCAGAACTCAGTAAAATTGGCGCACCTCTTGATTTAGTGCAGGCTTTGCCTACACCAGTTTCTAAAGAATCGACAGGTGAATTGATGAAACAAGCCGATATCGTGACAGTTACTGGGTCCGGCAATAATGTAAGGCTCGGTCAAACCAGTGGTACTCCGAATGTCTGTGTGAGTGCAGGGAACGTTGTTTCAGTAATTGATGCTACGGCAGATTTGCATGATGCTGCTCACAAGATCATGTTGAGTAAGGTATTTGATAACGCGACAAGTTGTTCTAGTGATAATTCGGTTGTCATAGAAGCCGCTATTTATGATCAGATGATTGAAGCGTTCAGAAAAGAAGGTGGTTACTTCTGTAATGCCGAGGAAAAAGTTCAAATGTATAAGGCCATGTGGGATGAAAACGGCAAACGACGGGGAGCCACAAGTGCGAAATCAGCTGAAATAATGGCGACTGAAGCTGGGTTGACTTCACCAGAGGCACAAAGTGCTAAATTCTTCATGGTGGAGGAAACAGGGGTAGGAAAAGCCTTTCCATTCTCAGGTGAAAAGCTATCCTTAGTACTGACAGTTTATAAAGTAGAAAACTTTGAAGAGGGCTTAGCTTTGACAAAGCGTATCCTTAATCATGTGGGACGTGGTCACTCTTGTGGCTTGCATACTACGGATGAAGCTCATATGGAGCAAATCGGATTTGAGATGGATGTTTGTCGACTTTTAATTAACCAGAATCAATGTGCGGGTAATGGTGGAAGTTTCAACAACGGTCTAAACTTTACACTTTCCATGGGTGGAGGTACTTGGGCCGGTAACAATATTAAGGAAAATCTTTCCTATAAGCATTTCATTAACATTACAAAAGTTGCCAGGTTAATCCCTGAAGTCATTCCTTCTGAAAAAGAGTTATTTGAGTCCTATTGGGAGAAATACGGTCGCTAAAATAAGGAGGCCATAGACAATGAAACTGTTTGAATATCAGGCCAAGGAGCTGTTTAAAGAGATTGGGATACCGGTTCCAGCCAGCACGATAATAAGCGGGGTTCAAGAACTGGACAAAGCTATCGCTGAAATTGGTCTCCCTTGTGTCCTTAAAGCGCAAGTGTTACAAGGTGGTCGTGGAAAAGCTGGGCTTGTAAGGTTTGTACGGACCCAAGAAGAGGCATTGGCTGAGGGTCAACGTATTCTAGAAGTGACAGGAAAGAAGTTATTGGTCGAAGCGGCTGTTCCTTTTGAGAGGGAAATGTATATTTCGATTACGGTTGATCCTTTCTCGGGGTCAGCACTCGTTATGGCTTGCCTCGAAGGAGGCGTAGATATCGAACAGATTGCTCGCACCATGCCAGAGAAGATTATCCGAGAAAAAGTGGATACCTCACTGGGGCTCATGCCCTTTCAAGCGGACAATGTCATGTATGCCTTGGGGTTAAGTGGAACGGCCGCCAAAGAAGGAAACAAAATCCTGCTTAAGTTATATAAACTCTTCATTAAATACGATGCAGAACTCGTGGAGATCAACCCACTCATGATTCTTAAAGACGGTACGATGGTTGCTGCCGATGGTAAGTTTAACTTAGATGACAATGCTTTATTCAAACACCCTCAATTTACGTTGACACGAGAGCATTATAAAAATGACGTCGAATTTGAAGCAGCCCAAGATGGTATTCCCTATATCCAATTCGAGGGAGATATTGGGATGATGGTGGCAGGTGCCGGCTTAGCAAACGTTGTGTTTGACTTAGTGCATTACTATGGGGGAACTGTAGCAAATTACCTCGAGTTTGGTGGTCCAAATTATCACAAGGCACAAAAGTGTATGAAGATGATGCTCGATGCTAAGCCTAAGGCCATTCTCATCGCGACCTTTGGAACGATTGCTCGGGCCGATGTCATGGCCCAGGGAATTGTCGATGCAGTGAAAGAATTGAAACCTGAGATTCCGATTGTGGCAGTTATCCGAGGTACCGGTGAAGAACTAGCTCAGGAATTATTACGGAGTGTCGGACTTAATCCGCTCAATGATACTGAGGAAGCCGTCAAAAAAGCCATTGAGTTAGTGGGAGGTGCTTCCAAATGAGCATAATTATTGACGGAAAGACAAAGGTTTTGATCCAAGGAATAACGGGTAAAGAGGGAAGTTTCTGGGCAAAGCATGCTAAAGAGTATGGCACAAACATTGTAGCTGGTGTGACCCCGGGTAAAGAAGGACAAGAGGTAGATGGTATCCCTGTGTATCATACAGTTCGCCGGGCCGCAGCCGAACATAAGATTGAGGCGTCGCTCTTAGTCGTACCACCACGGTTTGCCAAAGGAGCTATCTTCGAAGTTTTGGATGCTGGAATTAAGATCATTGTGGTTACGGCAGAAGGTATTCCTCTGCATGAAATGCTAGAAGTACGAAGAGTAGCGCTATCGATGAATGCGTTGGTGATCGGTGGGAATTCGACAGGGATTATATCAACTGGTAAGGCAATGATGGGATTCTTCCCTTATTGGTTAGAAAGAGTTTATAAACCTGGTCGGATTGGAGTAATGACTCGTAGTGGATCATTAACCAATGAAGTTACCGCTGAAATCGTCAAGGCTGGCTATGGTTCCTCATCAGTCATAGCCGTTGGAGGAGATCCTGTACCCTTCACGCGCTTCGTCGAAATTCTTCCTTTGTTTGAAAAGGACAGCGAAACAGATGCCGTGGTGATGATTGGGGAAATCGGTGGGACAATGGAAGAAGAAGTCGCCGAAGCCATCGAGCAAGGAATATTTACAAAACCCTTAATTGGCTTCATGGGGGGGCGTACCGCACCAAAAGGCCAAAAAATGGGCCATGCCGGAGCCATCATCACAGCAGGTAAGGGTACGGTAGCAGATAAAGTAGAGGCCTTGACGAAAGCTGGAGCACTTGTAGCTGATCGTCCGAGCATGATCGGTGCCTTACTCGATCAGGCGCTCAAAGGCTAAAATTTAGAAAAAATTTGTGAAAGGAGATTCAAATGGCAAAGAAAATCGGACTATTTGTGGAAGATAATTATAATGAAATTGAGTTTTGGTATCCGTATTACCGTATGCTTGAGGAAGGGTACGAAGTTATAGTCATAGGTTCAGGGAGAGCCGATATTTATACCAGTAAATTGGGGACACGCACTAGAGGGCTTGATCCTACGACCATTAATAGTGATGAGTTAGAGGGCGTCATCATTCCCGGTGGATTTGCTCCAGATAAAATGAGAGTAAGTAAGCCAATGCTTGAAATTGTTCGTGAGTTATTTAATAATGGCAAATTAGTTGCAGCAATCTGTCATGCTGGCTGGGTGTTGGTATCGGCTGGAATCTTAAAAGGAAAGCAGGTTACAGCCTGCCAATCGATCAAAGACGATTTAGTGAATGCGGGTGCTGAGTTTTTGGATCAAGCAGTTGTAGTGGACGGCAATCTAATCACTTCCCGAGTACCAGATGACGTCCCTTCATTTTCAAAAGAAATTTTAAAATTTTTAAATTCCTAAATCCAAGCATAGAAATAGGGGATGCATTGATCGAGCAGCCTTGCATAGAGATGAGGTAAGCTTGTCAACTTTGAGAAAGAGGTGATGGTAGCTTTTCCTAGAAAATTTTAAGTCGGTAATTCATTCCGGATGAAATGTTAGGGAAACTATTTATTAGAAAATATTGAAGGAGGTACTTAAGCATGAAGCCAGTTTTAAGTATAAGCAAGGACATTAGAAGGATCGGGGCCTTAGTTTTATCCATAGCTTTAGTTTTGTCGCTAGGGACAGGGTGCGGATCAACTACGACAGATGCTAAAAAACCCGAGGTTGCCGCCGAAGTAAAAGCGGAAAAGTATCCAACACGGCCAATCAACATTATCGTGCCATTTGGACCTGGGGGAGGCGCCGATCAATTAGGTCGTTTGCTTAGTAAAGAGTTAAGCCAAAAGCTAGGTGTTTCCTTCCCAGTTGTGAATATGGCTGGTGCCTCTGGTGCTGTAGGAATGGCGAAACTAGTCACAGAGCCTGCAGATGGATATAACATGTATGTCTATGTTACAGATACCCATGCAACCCTGGCAAGTGCAAAACCTGCTTTCAAATTAGATGAATTTACTACGGTTGCTCGCATGCTCAAAGCCCCATCGTTCTTCTTTGTACCGATGAATAGTCCGATAAAGACTTGGGCTGACCTAGAGAAGAAAATGAAAGATAATCCGGGCCAAGTGAAAGTGGCGGGCAATGGAGAAGGATCCATTGATGATGTTGCGCTGACCTATTTAGCCAAGAATCATGGTATTACGGTCAATAAAATTCCATACTCCAACCCCGGCGAACGTTACACTTCGATTTTAGGTGGCCATGCGGATGTTTTATATGAACAAGCTGGGGACGTGGCTTCTTATTTAGACCAAAAGCAAATGCGTCCGGTGCTAGTGTTTGACGAGAAACGGTTGGCACAGTTCCCTGACATACCATGTACTGGGGAACTAGGCATGAAAGTATTCTTCCCATTTGATCGTACCATCATTATGAAGGCCGGAACCTCTCCAGATCAAATAAAGATATTAAGTGCTGCACTGAAAGATATCTATGATAATTCACCTGATTTCCAAAAATTCTTAAAAGTTAATTATACGACGGCGGATAGTTTTATGGGAGCGGAAGACTCCAAGAAAGCGCTAGCTGATAGTGTAGCAGAAATGAATAAAGCGTTAGGGAAGTAAACTCGTTTAACTAAAGTGTAACATTAAAACTTCAGTGGAGGAGTCTACTCCACCAAGCAGTGTACGGGGCACCACTCCCCCTAGTAGAAGTGGGAGTCTCATGATTTAGATGTGATTAGGCTGATGGATTAAGGGGCGAAGGGATGGCTTGGGCTAATGCTTTTGCCCTTTGATTTAAATTGAACACGGTACTAACTGGATAGGGGGAGTGACAGTGGACAAGAAAAAGTCTCAGCAGCTAATAATCAGTGTTTTACTTATACTATTTAGTTGTATTTGTTATTATCTGGCGACTAAATTTGTTGTAACTAAGACGCCAGGGCGACTTGGACCGGATTTCTGGCCTAAAATGTTATGTAGCTTGATTATAGTCTTTTCGGTCGCGGATATCGTATTGATCTACTTAAATAAGGATAAGCAAGATTCGATAGAAGAAGTGAAAACTGCCGAAGAGGAAGAAGTAGTGGCTATAGATAAAAAGTATCCATTGCTTTTAATAGGCGGTATGGTAGGTACGGGGGTATATATCTTCTTACTACCTATTATAGGTTTTATTGTATGCACTGCTTGCTATCTTGCTGCAATCATGTTCTTTGGTCGGTACCGGAATAAAAAAGTGATTTTCGGCAGTAGTTTTATTGGCTCCTTTATCCTCTTAATGGTTTTTAGTAAGATTGTCTATATCTCCTTACCCGCAGGAATTGGGTTCTTTGGTGAATTTACTTTTTTACTCTATAAATTATTAGGAGTGAGTTAGTTTTGAGTTATTGTAGAGATTTACTACAATTCAGAAAGGAGCGAATCAATGGACACCTTTATCCAAATTATATCCAGCTTGGGTCAGGGACTAATTGCGGATTTGAATCTGGTTACGTTACTGATGATATTGGTCGGGGCACTGGTTGGGATGATCTGTGCAGCAGTTCCTGGCTTAACACTTATTACCGGTATCATCCTAGTTTTGCCCTTTACCTATGTAATGGATGCCACAAATGCCATAATTTTGTTGACGGCAATTTATCTCGCAGGTACGTATGGAGGGGCATTCCCAGCCATCTTATTTAAGATTCCTGGAGATCCGATCCATGTACCGTTGCTTTGGGATGGTTATCCGATGGCTCGGCAGGGACTGGGAGCAAAAGCATTGGGTTGGACCCTGGTGTCAACGATCTCGGGTGGATTATTTGCTATCATTCTGTTGGTATTAGTATCAGCTCCCTTGGCTGTAGTCGCTCTCAAATTTTCAAGTCCTGAGTATTTTGCGATTGTTTTTTTAGGGCTGACAAGTGTTTTGTTCTTAGGGGATGCTTCACTACGCCATAGCATTGTATCCTTGGCCTTGGGACTTTTGATATCCACTATTGGAGTGGATGCCATGTTCGGGGTGGATCGATTTACATTTAACACTGATCTACTTCGTGGAGGGATCGATTATCTGAACGTCTTAATAGGGGTTTACGCGGTAGCAGAAATATTTGCTAGGATGGAACAGGGCTTTGTGGCGCCTAGTTTAAAACTGGTCAGTAAAGTCAAAACAACATTACCTTCGTTTAAGGAGTTTAGTAAGCTTTACGCTACTTTTTTCAGGAGCAGTATTCTCGGAACCTTTATTGGGTTCGTGCCTGGAGCTGGAGCGACAATCGCTTCATTCCTCGGGTATGGTGTAGAAAAACAGATTGGTAAGAACCGGAAACAATTGGGTGAAGGAGCACCAGAAGGGATTATGTCGAGCCAAGTAGCCGCTACAGCATCTGTCGGAGGCGCAATGATTCCGTTGCTTACCTTGGGAATACCGGGAAGTGGCGCAACGGCAATTCTCATGGGGGCATTTTTATTACACGGAATTCAACCTGGACCGGGAATATTCATGAATAATGGTCCTCTAATCTATGCAATTTATGGATCAATGTTCATTTGCTTAGTAGTGATGATTATACTCGGCTTCTTGTCAGTAAGACCGCTTATGACAATTTTAAAGGCACCAGAAGCAGTCACGTCCTCCTTCATTTTGGTGCTTTGTATGCTGGGCGCCTATGCGCTCCGGTCAAATATTCAGGACGTATGGATCTTATTTGTTTTTGGATTAGTGGGTTATGTATTGACACGGTTTAATTACCCGACGACCCCATTAGTCTTAGGAGCAATCCTTGGTCCCTTGGCGGAGAGTTCCTTCTTAACCACGATGATCAGCTTCCATAATGATTGGACTGTCCTATTTACCCGTCCAGTTAGTGCAGTATTTATGATTTTGGCGATCATTAGTCTGTGCGTTGCAGTTCTATTACCTTTGTTGAAGAAGAAAGTAACAATTTAAGGCTGTGGATGTAAGCCATCGTGGTAAAGCATCTCCCATCAATAAGTGGGAGACTCACATACGGATAAAAAATACTCATCCTGTTAATAGAGGATGAGTATTTTGCGTACTTGGATCTACCTAATTAGTTTGAAACAATAAGGACATATTATATAGTAGAGGTGTCAGTGAATGAGCATTAGAAACGGGGGAGAATACTTCATTAGATTATTCATTGGGATAGATCTGTCTGCAACGATCAAACAAACTATAGTTCAATTTCAGTCGGAACTTAGAGATCTTGGCGTCAATGGATCCTGGAAATCGCTAGACAATCTACACATTACCTTGGAATTCTTAGGAGAAATAGAACTCGATAAGATTCCAGCAATTACAGAAACTCTGACCAAAGCAGCAAGTAATTATAAATCGTTCTGGCTAACCATTGGTGGTTTAGGGGCATTTCCCTCTCTTAAACAACCTCATACCTTATGGACAGCGGTAAGTGGAAGTTTAACCGAACTGAATCAACTTAAATATGACCTTCATCAGTCACTCAAAATCAAAGGCTTTAAATTGGAAGAACGAAAGTTTAAACCCCATATCACGTTGGCCTCACGTCCGAAACTGGATATTATTGATTTTTCCAAGGTACTTACTAAGAACTTAGGCGAGTACAGGGTTGCTGAGGTTGTCTTGTTTGAGAGTAGGGCTATAAGCGACAAAATAGTTTACATAGATTTGTTTAGAGCAGGCTTAGAAATAACGGGTGAGTGAGGAGAAGACCCATATAGGGCGGGCATATTGATACTGAATCCGCTATGGGGTTATTCTTCTTTGTTCTCATTGAGTAATGCTTGCATTTCGTCTTCGCCAAGTTCATGGTGGACTAGAAACACATCCCGTTCTTCACAAATCTTAGGGATATGAGCCATTGCATTGATTATTATCGCCTGAGCTCTGACGGCTTCCTCATGAGTGTCACATTCTACATAATTACTGTATACCTTAATCATTTTATTAAACTCCTTTATGCCTCGATCCCCTTTATGATCCGCAAGCAACTCTTATTCTGATACAGTATACCACGCAGGCATATAACTAGTTTCCTTAATGTAAAAGAAAGATAAAGACATTTTGAATGACCATGCACTTCTTAATACCGCAACGAGTACTATGGATAAAATTGGTAAAGGAGTGCTGATAATGCATATGATGTTTCATACAGTAAAGCCAGGGGAAACCCTTTGGAAGATAGCTCATCATCACCATACGTCCATTCATCATTTAGTTCACATGAATCCTTCGATAAAAAATCCTAATCTGATTTATATCGGTCAGAGATTGAAGATCCATTAGAAATTTCCTTATTAGGGTCCCAAAAGAGTCATCCTCTCTTGGGTATCTATGTCTACAAAGCAAGGGCAGTGTCTCCGTACGGAAGATACTGCCCTTGCTTTGTATGTAGCCTAGGCCTTCGCGATCTTACAATACTTCATCTAGGACTTCGACTGTTCCAAAGTCTTCAGTATCTACTATCAAATAAATATATCCACGGAACTCGTACACTTCTTTTAATGTTAAGACCGCATAAGCACCTTTTTTCTTTGGTATCCTAGAGGATAAAGGAAGGTGTTCTTATGAGCATTCATGACAGCAAAGTTGTGATCATCGGAAGTGGATTTGTAGGGTCGAGTATTGCCTATGCGACAATGATTCGAGGATTATGTACAGAACTCGTCTTGGTGGATATCGATCGGGAAAAAGCTGTAGGCGAAGTCATGGATTTAAGTCATGGGCTACCCTTTGTTCCTCCCGTTGCAATTCGAGCAGGAGGGTATGAGGAATGTGCGGGTGCAGAAATTATAGTAATTTCGGCAGGAGCTAATCAAGAATCTGGTCAATCAAGGCTGGATCTTGTTCAAAAGAATTCTAACATTTTATATTCAATCTTAGAGGGAATTGAACAGTATGAAAAAAATGCTATCCTCCTTATAGTAACCAATCCTGTTGATGTGTTAACAACACTGGCCAGTCAACATAGTCAGATTCCACCTGAACGAGTGATCGGGTCCGGTACGATCCTTGATACGGCGCGTTTCCGCTACATCCTCAGTCGGCGAAATGGGATTAGTGCGAATAGTATTCATGCCTACGTTATCGGAGAACATGGAGATTCGGGCGTCCCACTATTTAGTTCGGCTAGTATTGCGGGAAGTCCACTAAGCCTTCAATATGAAAACACTCTGAGTGGTTGTAATCAAAATTGGCAGGAGGAAATTACAACCGAAGTACGCCGGGCAGCGTATGAAATTATAAACCGTAAAGGCGCTACGTATTATGGTATCGGGTTAAGCTGTGCTTATATCCTTCAATCAGTCTTACGCGACGAACAAAAAGTCCTCACGGTATCGAGCTATCTAAAGGATCAATATGGTAGTTTGGGTACTGCGATCAGTGTGCCTTGTGTCTTGGGGAAAAGGGGGATTAACCGTCGACTACAAGTAAGTATGAATCCGTTAGAGACGGAGTTATTCATTCGATCAGCGGAAAAGTTAAGGGAATTGGTACAAACGATTTGAGGTAAGCTCATAGGATAAAAGAATTATAAGAATTCCAAGTGTAAGGATAGATAAAAATCGACATAGACGCCATAATTTATCAACGATGTGCCCTGCGACATTGCGTTTAAAGTGTGTCTGAGGTGTTAGAAAGGGAGAGTTTTTAAGCTCCCCCTCTGTATTTTAAATGGATTGGTTGAACTCCTTGTAAAGCTGCTTAACGACAAGAAGTTCATTCAAACCATTGCCATTCTAATATATCCAAGAACCGAATATGTACGCTGGTATTTACTGTTTAAGCCTTAGGCCTGGAATCAACAATGCAACGATCACCTAGGAACAATCGATATGTCGTGTTAAAAAGTTGAAAAAACGAGGCATTAACAGATATTTGCAATCATACAATGTCTTGACCTTAGGAGAAAGTGATTTTGATAAAAAATTACTGTACATTGCCTGTACGCGGGCGCGGCGGTTGTCAAGATAGTTGTCGTATTTGACCAAAATTATTTTACAACTGAATATGTTAATTGCGACGCTGCATGTAGGTGACGAAACGCTCGGCGCTTGCCAGAAGGAGGCGCAATGATTCCGTTGCTTACCTTGGGAATACCGGCTAGTATCTTTCGGACGAAAAGCCGGGTCAGCTCCTCCGCTCGAGCTGGATCTACTTGTTTGTCTAACCATTCTTCCCTCATGAATTCGTCTATGGCAGATTCCTTTAACTGCCAATCGCCATGCAAA
>CAKMJS010000160.1 GCA_927405585.1 uncultured Desulfosporosinus sp. | reverse complement strand
AAGTTGGTGTCAGGCACTAGGGTTTACCACCAGGGTTTACTACTACTTCCAGAGTGAACAAGTAGTTTCCGTAGCGCCTAATGAATGGGGCTTGTGTAGTAATGGGACAGAAACGACAATGTAATTACCAAATTAATTACCAAATTAAGCCACGCCTGACTTAGACGATTTGTGCATAGAACCCCACATTAAAGCTCTCTCACTTACCAACCACGATCCTGCATTCTATTATTTAATGCAATATTACTAATTTCTATACCAGGCATTGCATCGCCTAAGTCAGTAGATATTTCTGCTAGTATTTTAGGATCATTATAGTGTGTCGTTGCTGCCACTATGGCTTTTGCTCTCGCCACTGGATCCTTAGATTTAAATATGCCCGAACCAACAAAGATACCGTCACACCCTAATTGCATCATTAAAGCCGCGTCCGCTGGTGTAGCTATACCTCCTGCAGCAAAGTTTACTACGGGTAAATGACCCAATTCTGCTACTTGTTTTACAAGTTCGTACGGTGCGCCCATTTCTTTAGCTGCTGTCATGAGTTGCTCTCTTGACATACTATGAATATGACGAATTTCGCCCATCACTTTACGAATATGACGTACAGCTTCTACAACATTACCTGTTCCTGGTTCTCCTTTGGTTCGGATCATCGCCGCGCCTTCTCCAATCCGACGCAACGCTTCACCTAAATTACGAGCACCACAAACAAAAGGCACTTGAAATCGATGTTTATCCATATGGTATTCCTCATCCGCTGGTGTCAATACTTCACTTTCATCAATATAGTCAGCACCCAATGCTTCTAAAATTTGTGCCTCCACAAAATGTCCAATACGGGCTTTGGCCATAACCGGAATGGTTACTACTTCCATGATTCGCTTAATAATTGTTGGATCAGCCATTCTGGCTACTCCTCCGGCAGCCCTAATATCTGAAGGGACTCTCTCCAGTGCCATTACTGCGCATGCACCTGCTTCTTCAGCTATCTTAGCCTGCTCAGGAGTAGTCACATCCATAATTACTCCACCTTTTAACATTTGTGCTAGACCTGTATTCACTGTCCATTTACCATTTTTCGTCACAATCCTAACCCCTATCTTAAATTACTCTTTAAAATCAATGGTAACCCCAAAAAACTTTCATTACTTCTCTTAAGGAGCATAAGCAAACCACCTAACTTTTCAGTTAAGTGGTTTGCTTGCGATATACTTCACCAAATAGCAGTGTTTGTTTCTTCTTAATTTTTTATCGCGCTTACATTAAAGGTGCATTAAGATTAGCTATTTACGTCGAAGTTGCGCTGCTTACAAGATTAAGATTTCATCTCAGTTGAATCAGCAACTGGAACTTCAAATTTACGATTCCATCCCGTCATTACGGAGAATAGAAGCACTGCCAATAAGGCCCAGTTATATGGATTCATAACGGCTGACCAAATAGATGGCAATGGAAGGTTAAAAGCTTGTGCTGCTGCAGACATGGCGCCATACCAGACGATGACAGCAATATGCCAAGGCAGGATAAAGAAAATCGTACATACTGCGCAGTCCATTAAATTAGCCCTTCTTGCAGGAGCAAGGTTAAACTTTTTGCCCAAAGGTTTTACAAAGCTTGGTCCTACAAGCAATTCAGCCGGTGCATTTGCTGCAATTGGAATAGAAGCCAAAATAGTTACTCCTATTATCGACAATTCTGCCTGTCTCACGGTTTTTGCAATTGTTTTTTCAGCCAGTTTCAAGATCCGGTTCATAACTCCACTTTCTATTAGTACCTGAGTTACTGCGAGCACAAGAAGCGCAAAAATTATTGCACCTGTTACACCGGATATTCCCTGTTCAATTAGACCTGTTGATTCTCCTCGTTTAGCAGGGATATGAAATAAGGTAGCGAATTTAACTTTACCAATCATTATGCCAAAGAAAGCCGCACTAATGTTACCCCAAATCAAAGATTCTATGATATGTCTTCCTTTCAAAGCGAGAACAACAACAATTCCCAAACTAATCAACATCACAAGACCAAGTGGGTCAATTTTTGCAGATATTTCAGGCAAGTTAGCCATAGTACCGCCGCCACCGAATATCAAAAGGACTATTCCCGCGATAATAGCAGCTGCCATCGCGAGGGGAAAGCGACTACGAACAACATCTTTCATGGTAGCCTCTTGAGTATAAGCCGATACGATGGTTGTGTCTGATATAGGTGCCAAATTATCTCCAAAGGCAGCACCTGCTAAAA
Source organism: uncultured Desulfosporosinus sp. (assembly GCA_927405585.1). Lineage (GTDB taxonomy): Bacteria > Bacillota > Desulfitobacteriia > Desulfitobacteriales > Desulfitobacteriaceae > Desulfosporosinus. The sequence continues at coordinate 8,828 of CAKMJS010000160.1, read as the reverse complement.
TAGCAACACCCAACATAGCTGGATCAGCACCCAGAAATACTCCTGATGGATACATTACCGGGACCAGAGCTAGAACCGTACCTGTGCTTGTACCAGTTCCAAGCGCAAATACGCAAGCGGCTAGAAACGCGACTAAAGTAAAAACTGATCCTGTTGCTCCGACTTTCGTGCCAAACCAAAGCATTCCGTCAATTAAACCACCAGCCACCATTAATTTACCAAAGACTCCTGCAAACAACCATGCAGTTATAATGACGATACCATTTTTATCGCCTAATCCCCGGAGTACTGATTGACAATAATCGAACTTGTTTCTCGCTAGCATTAGTCCTGCCACAATGGCCAGCCAACCTGCAGCCCAGAAAGCTTGAGTTCCACCCCGTTCAGCAACGGAAAGCCATACTAAGAAACCAACCAACACAACTAACGGAATTAAACCGCCTAAAATTCCGCCATACATATCAAGCTTTTTGCTTGAATCGAACTCGAAATTTCCATTATTATCTGGTGACGCCATTCTTTTCTCCTCCTTGTTATTTAGATATTGAACAAATACTTCCTGGGAGTACACAAGTATTCTTGAGTGAGGCTTCATTAATCAATAGTGTAGTTCTAAATTTTCTCTTAGAACTGCTATGTTTCTATAGATCACCGCCTTTCAATACCTTGGCAATAGCTTATATAAAGAGATATTGTAATCAACTCCTAGGAGTAGGCTACAATATCTCAAATTTTTTCTAAAACTACTCTGCCAAAATAGTTGTTTGATAGGCATACAGAGCTGGGGACCCACCAGTATGGATAAACAGAACATTATCGTCTTTTTTGAAATAGCCTTTTCGGATCAATCCGATCAGTCCAGACATAGCTTTTCCAGTGTATACAGGATCAAGTAATATTCCTTCCGTTCTTGCGAGAAGCTGTACCGCCTCGACCATTTCAGATGTCGGCACAGAGTAGCCAGCACCCACATAGTCATCGAGTACGTTAACTGCTTCCCGAGGAATTTCGCCATTGAACCCTACATGAACTGCAGTTCTCTTTGCAAGATCAAAGATCGTGTTTTCTTGAGCTTCTTTCGCAGCCCTAACACTCACCCCAATGATTGGAATGTTACTGTTATTTCCATAGAATCCCACTAGCAATCCACTATGGGTTCCACCACTTCCGCTTGTACTTAAGATATAATCAAGATTTAGTCCCATGTCGAAGGTTTGTTGCAATATTTCTTGAGCACAAGCAACATATCCGGTCGAGCCTATTACATTAGATCCACCACCAGGAATGATATATCCCTTTCTTCCCTCGTTAGCTAACTCTTCCTGAATTCCTTGCATAATTTCCATAAAATTAGAACCTAATGGAACTACTTTAGTTGTTTCAGCTCCAAGTAATCTGAAAAGAAAGTTATTCCCGCTCGCATCTGGAGTATAACTGTCCTTGACTCTCTCTTCCAACACGAGCCTACACTTTAACCCTTCCTTCACGGCAGCCGCCAATGTCAGTCGGCAATGATTGGACTGTACTGCGCCACAGGTTATTAAAGTATCCGCACCTTGGGCTAAGGCGTCTGCTACCAGGAACTCCAATTTTCTAGTTTTATTACCACCTGAGGTAAGACCCAACAGGTCATCCCTTTTGATATAGATATTAGGACCACCAAGTGCTTTACTAAAATTCGGTAAAAACTCTAATGGGGTTTCTCCTTGGGTATATCGTCTCCGTGGAAATTTAGCTAGATTCATAATAATTCCCCTCTCACTTCTCTATAATTTTGTTTTCAAATTTAAATCGTAACTTCACTTTGAACATGTCTTTAAGGAAGACAGTTGTTTTCACTACATTACTTAGCGCAGAACCAGCTGCCTCAATTATTCCTTGGAGATTTTTTAAACTCTGAACCATTCCAAAGGCTGCTTAACAACGAGCTTATAAGAATACCGCCTCTGTTTCGCCGGGTTTTATAAATGACTAGGACAACCCTAAGCTATGTGAAGTTCTCAAAGACCACTAGATGGATGGTATTACCACAGTATCCAGCTGCAATTTCCAAGATACTATATACTCTATTTTTTTCTCTATTAGAGAACCAGTTTCTCTAATAGAGAATTTATTGTTTTGATTGTACCAAATAGTACTTTAACTGTCAATAAGTAAATTATTAATAGTGATTGTTACAAAAACAAAACCCAACGGATGTACTCCGCTGTCAGATGTTTTTGCATGGGCCCTGACTGATTCAAGTGTGCTATAATAAAGGGGTGGAAGATACGAACGGAGATAGAAGCTGGATCACGAGGCGGCGAACCTTGGCATCATAATAATCCTGAAGCAGAAATGTAAGGTAAGACAAATCAGTCATCCAGAATTTTGCGACCAGATGCCAGTCATCTGTTGACAATGGTGAAGACCCCGCTGGTTATCCCAACAGGCTCGGTGAATGCCGAAAGTCTATTTGTTTTTTTAGGAGGCAATTAAATTAGCATGAATAGCGTAGAAAAAGTTCTATGGATATTAAATAGATTAGGTGATGAACCGTTTGAAATGACTCTGACCGAAATTGCTAATGAAATGAACACTGTAAAAAGTGGTGCCCACAAAATATTAAGTGTTATGACAAAACAAGGTTTCATCCTTCAAGAACCTGGAAGTAAAAAATACTCTATTGGACCTGCTTTGTATAGACTTGGTAATATTTATTCTAACCAAGTAGGTATCTGGGAAATAGCAAAACCCATTCTCATTCAAGTATCAGAAATTACTCAGGAAACCGTTTCAATAGGCATCCGGGAAGGGGACACAGCTATTCTTGCTTATAAAATAGATTCTCCACTGCCAGTTCGTCATGTTGAGAATGTTGGTACAAAATTCCCCATGAATTCTAGTGCTATTGGAAAAGTATTAGCAGCATATCATAATTTTGATAGGGTAACAGAGCTACTAAATTCAATGACCTTCATAAAGCTAACACAAAATACCATAGTAAATCATGATGCTATTTTAGAAGAATATCAAGTAATTCGCAGACAAGGTTATGCCATAGCTGATGAGGAAAGATTTTTAGATTCCTTTGGAATAGCAGTACCTATAAAGGATAAAAATGAAAATGTATGGTCATGTATATCCATTACGGCACCAAAATCTCGATTAACCCCAGATAAACTTGATCGTTGGATTTATTTGTTAAAAGATAAAGCTGAAATAATTTCAAATTTTGTTATACAATCTTGCAACACATAATTAACCTCATATCATCAAAAAGTAAAAGATCGTAATCTCCGGGTAGAAAACCCTCAAGGACTATAATTTGTTTTCAATAAACTTGAGTTGATAAGGTCTCTCCACGGATCAAAGGGAGCCTATTATGGAATTAACCAGCAGAAGAGCAGTTTACCACTTATGGGCAAACTGCTCTTCATTTGCATGTTTATACTTCCTTCAAAATCACTAGGTACTTGAGTGTGTAATTTTTTATATTACTAGCCATACAGTGTTCCTTTCTTTACGCTTCCCATCTTTGTATCAACTTGTCAGAAATTCCGACAAGTTTGTGATTCTATATGACATTAAGTAGTTCCAATCACTTGGTCAATCATCTTAAATCGACATGTGTAAGCGTTTTATATCCAAGACCAGTCAATATCTTCTGATGCAAATGTTCGATTGCCACTGCCTGATTTTTTTCAGGCTTTACGAGTATCTCGAAGTGATAACCGCCCTCCATTTCTTCTGCTTTCCATACAGAAAACCCTGGCATAATCATATTTGAAATTTCAAATTGATGCATAATCCCATCGGCATCATAGCCTGATATAATCTTTGAAAAGTCATCCATCTTGCTTACACCTAGTAACTCAACCATATAATATCCCCAATAATTTTGCCAGGCACTCCCACGACTAGTTTAATTATTTGGAAATCATTGCCCACTGTTTCTGTCAGGTCTCCGTCTCTGTAGCAGAATTATAACTTATCAATCGCGGACTTTAACTGTCCCAGCGCCTTTTCCAGTATGGAGCGAGGACAAGCAAAATTAAATCTTGCAAAGCCAGCCCCTTCTTTGCCAAACCAGCGCCCCAAATCGACTGCAATCTTAGCTCTTTCTATCACTAAACCATCAATTTCATCTGCTGAAAGACCGGTTCCCCTAAAATCCATCCAAACGAGATAGGTAGCCTGTGGTTTTATGATCCTGACCCCTTTCAGATTCTTCTCTGCAAAGTCGATTGCATAGTCTACATTGGCTTCTACATATTCAAGCAGCTCTGTTAAGTATTGCTCTCCATGGTTATAGGCTGCCTCCAGTGCGAGTGTGCCAAAAATATTAATACTACCCATACAATTTATTTCAAGCTGATTGGTGTACTTTTTACGAATTTCTTCATTAGCAATAATAATCGCTGAGGTTTGCAGACCGGCTAAATTGAAGCTTTTACTAGCTGCATAAGCCGTGATATTGTTTTGATTCATTCTTTCGTCCAGCATTCCCAGCGGCGTGTGCTTATAGCCCTTAAAAATAAGATCCGAATGAATCTCATCTGAAATTACGAGGACTCCGTTATTTAAGCAAAGCTCGCCTATCTTTCTCAGATCCGTCTCAGACCAAACTCTACCCATAGGATTATGGGGATTGCAAAGAATGAGAAGCTTATTATTCGGTTCTTTAACCTTGCGCTCTAAATCATCAAAATCTATTTCATAGTTACCCGATTTATGATCATATATTAGAAGGTTTTCAACCGTCCTTCGTTTATTTTTTGTGATGGTTTGTTTAAAAGGATAATACACAGGGGGTTGAATAATTACACCCTCGCCCTCTTGCGTTAAAGCTTGGATGGCATTGTTAATGGCTGGCACAATGCCAGGCGTGGCAACAATCCATTCCTTGCTTAGCTTCCAGCCATGACGCTTATAAATCCAGTTCATTACAGCCTTGTCAAAGGTGTCACCTTTTGACTTTGGATAGCCATAGATTCCGAATTTGGCCTTTTCTACAATAGCATCAATAACTTCTTGCGGTGCTCTAAAATCTGTGTCCGCTACCCACATGGGTATACAGTCCTTCGAATCGAGTCCAGGGTAGCGTTCTGCAAAGCTGTCCCACTTAACAGAATCAGTTCCTATTCTATTAATGTATTTTGAAAAATCATTTGACATCTTTATAACCTCTTTATCAAGTTCTTATTTGATTGCCAGGAAGCAACCGATTTTCATTCTTTTTTTTCAAACGCAAGTATCATCATTTCTTTCCTCTATTAGTTTTATCAACTGTTTTGAGAATTTTAATACCGCTTGTCCTTTTGAATTACGGCAACAGTTCACCATGTATTCTGAACTTGCGTCTCTGAATTCAAAGATATTCTGGTCGTCATCTCCCACTGCAATGACGCGCATTTCTGTCTCATCTGGAGGAGTTAGAACTCGGGTCATAATTGACGCTTACGAACAAGCTAAACAATAAGTTCATAAGTTGGTGTCAGGCACCAGGGTTAGTGTTCTATAAATTTAATGTTTATAGACGTAAGAAAAAGCCTGAGTGATGTCGACTGCACCAACTTTTTTGGCAGCAGTTGGCGGCATCATTCAGGCTCAATATAACAGCAAAAAAAGGTTTAGACTGCGCATGAGCACAGTCTAAACCCTGAAACATGAAAACTTATTGATGGTTCAAATTAACAGTATTCGATAATGAGTAGCGAGGGTTGAGAAACACTGCATGGTCAAATAAAATCAATTACACGAGCCTCCGGTTACTGCCTCCGGAGGCTCGTGTAAAATTTTTCATTTCAATGAGCAAGTTTTCAGTGTCCATATTTCTCTTGATAAATTTCAAGTAAATTTAACTCTTGCAATATAGAAGCTGGGGTAAGCATCGTGACTTGGACCACACCGGGAAGACGTCCGATTTCGATTGAGCCGGTGATCGTTGCCCTGTTTTTGACTTCAGCAATCGAAAACCCGGTGATGAACCTGGGCATAACACCCTTATACAACGGAGCATAAACATGCCACGATATCCGAAGATTTATTTAAAGCTAATCTAGTTTGGCAGAAAGAACGCGCTTGACCATCTGAATTCTGCTTATGTCAATGGTTTTTCGCCCTTTTCCACCGGTTGTCACGTGCTGATTGGTGACGGGTTAAAAGGCACCGATGAGGTATTAGTCCCTGTTGAGGACGGTGAATATGTGAAAGAGGCAAAAATCGGTCATGCTATTATGGATGCAGATATATTAATTTCTCTGACTCATTTCAAGGGACATGAGCTGACCGGTTTTGGCGGTGCACTGAAAAATATAGGTATGGGTTGCGGTTCCCGCGCAGGTAAGATGGAGATGCACAGCAGCGGAAAGCCGCATGTTTCCCATGAACAATGTGTAGGCTGCGGCATGTGTACTAAAATCTGTGCCCACAGTGCCATACCGTGACAGAGAACAAGGCTTCCATTAATCACGGAAAATGTGTCGGTTGTGGCCGCTGTATCGGCATTTGCCCAACGGACGCTATTCTGCCTGCTTCGGATAAGTCTAATGAAATCTTGAATAAAAAAATGGCAGAATACACCTGGGCGGTACTGCATGGGCGCCCCCACTTCCACATCAGCTTGGTAATTGATGTATCTCCTTACTGCGACTGTCATTCAGAGAACGATGTGCCGATTGTTCCGAATGTAGGTATGTTTGCGTCCTTTAACCCAGTTGCACTGGATGTTGCTTGCGCGGATGCGGTTAACCGTCAGCCTGTTATGATGGGCAGTATTCTTGGTGAGCATCATGACCATTTCACCGATGTCAGCCCAAATAGCGACTGGAAAGTGGCAATCGACCATGCGATACAGCTGGGGTTGGGTAGCAAGGAATATGAGTTAATTACAATTTAATTTATACCCAATATTCAATTGTTGTTGCTTGATCGAATTAGGCAATATATCGGAAGCCGAAAATTATAACGATTTTGCAGTTTTACAAGATCCGGAAGTAATTGCTAAGTGGCTTCAATCCCCGCAGTGAGTCTTGCAAATGTGGCAGTTGACGGGTCCAGTAGATCCAGTAGATACGTTCATATAAGAAGAAGTACTCCCAACGAAGCTAGAGTTGCTTTGTATAACCTTATACTTAAGAAAATCTAAGAAACCGTTTCTTAAGCATAGATTTAAGGAAGTCCTTCCTCGAAAAAGAGTATATCCCTAACGCCAACCATATTAGACCAGAGCTAATAAAATCGACCCTAGTAAACTCTTCTTTAAACAAGAAAACACCCAGTAGAAGACCAATGCTAGGAGATAGATATTGTATAAATCCCATGGTTGATAAGGGCACACATTTGGCTGCTTGTGCAAACAACAAAAGGGGTATGGCAGTTACTACTCCCGAAAGAACGAGTAAGATTACGACATTCAAAGGCAAAGCAATTAACGAACTCGTTCCTTCGACTTGTTTAGGATAAGTTGGTGTCAGGCACCACGCCCCGTCGAATCCATGAGCATAGTTACCACCAGATCTTGTTCAACTCCAATTAGATCCGATAAACGGACTTTAAGTGAAGACATATTGGTGCCGTCATGTACTTGAAAGGCGCTTATGTTTCCATCAAGTAAAGGTTTAACAACAGCTGCTAAATTAATGTTTGTTCCGTAAGGGGCTTTTATCCTTAATTCCATTCCGAAATGCGCAGGTATCTGAACATTACTAGAAATTCTAACGGGTGGATTTTTCATGGCATACCAAAAGGAATGTGGTTTACTATCACTGCGTATTGCCGGGAAACTGACATTTTCCCATACGATATTCCAATGTTCAAAACTCTGCTCTTGGCTGACAAGCTTATAGCAATGGTAATGTTCCATGTTCCCAGTTGGTTCTGAACATTTGGGAGGTTTAGAGTACCTACGTTCAAAACATAACCCCTTGCGACAAAGATTTGAGAAGGCCCCACTTCCAACATTATATAGTAATATATTTTCGACATCACAATAATCACTTTGCTCCGCAATATAAACGGCATAAAGCATAGATTGCTCCGCTCTACAAAGTGATTTTATCGACAACCGCAAAGATTCCTTCATATCTTTAGGCCAACCTTTAGTTTCGAAGGGAATACGAATTCGGGACCATAATTCCACGGCGTTGTTTTCAGTCCTTATGTAATAATTTTCGGTTAACTCGGCATTTGGCATATTGATAATTCTCAAATCATATTGTCCTCCCAACGACCCCTTTGGTCTGATCATAACGATCTAATCCTGGAGGAGTTAGAACTCGGGTCGTAATTGACGCATACGTACAAGCTAAACAATAAGTGGATAAGTTGGTGTCAGGCACCAGGTGCCTAAGGTGCCTAAGGTGCCTATGCTGCTGGAGACGCTCGAGAACGGAATTTTGGTACGTTTCATGTAAAGTTAGTAAAGGTTTCAAGCAGACCACCCCAAATTTTTTAATTAAAGGAAATGTATCCCTAGTCGCTCAATTATGGGGATGTTTTGAGAAAGTCAAGTGTTTAGCCTGTTTTTTGAACTTATATGAAACTTTTTAATCATTCGATAATTTCCAGTTTTGTCCGGAAAAAACAAATATCCTCCCACTAAAAGTAGGAGGAATGCAATTAAAGTTGGTTCAGGGAAACCCTTGTCCCAACTGCCTCGGCGAATGCCGAGAGGCTATTCATAATTCTGGAGGAGTTAGAACTCGGGTCATAATTGACGCTTTCGTACAAGCTTAACAATAAGTGGATAAGTTGGTGTCAGGCACCAGGTGCCTTCCAAGGGAACATATCCATAGTGCACTCATATCCATAGTGCACTCATAATTATTTAGGAATGAGACTAGCTT
>CAKMJS010000159.1 GCA_927405585.1 uncultured Desulfosporosinus sp. | reverse complement strand
CGGTATTCATCCGCTGAAAGTGCTGGAAGGGACATCGATTATAGACGAACTTAACCGTTTGAACAAGTTGCTACTTTCTAAACAATTACCACCTTGGTTAAAAAAGAAAGTGGGAGACGAAGAAAGGAAGAATTTCAATTGAATGAAGTGCAGACCTATAAAACTTTTGGCGGATTACCCTGGACTCCGAAGTTTGTGGAAGGGATTGATAGCGCTAAATGTCTTGGCTGTGGGCGATGCGTGAAATTGTGTGTCCAACAATGTCTTGGCTTAGAAAGCTTTGAAGACGAGGAGGGGACAGAACGGCACGTGGCAACCATATCGGATAAAAGTCAATGCATCGGTTGTCAGTCCTGTGGCAAGATTTGTGTGCGCCATTGTTATACGTTTAAGGAAAAGTCAGGTTAACGACTGCTCACGTCAGTTCGAGGTTCGAGAGTAGGTGCGCTGCCGGACTTTGAAGGGCTTCAGGGAGGATTAAACACCCATTTATTGATGTAGGAGCATTAGGCTAGGCAAACGAAAAAAAAGATCGGAGGGATTAAGATGCATAAAGAATGTACACGAGGTAATATGAACAGCCCAAACCTAAATCTTGGCCATCCTTGTTTCTCAACGAAAGGGCATGGTAAAACGGGACGTATACACTTGGCGGTAGCACCAGGGTGTAATATATCGTGTAATTATTGCGTGCGCAAATTTGATTGTGCGAATGAATCCCGTCCGGGTGTAACCAGTCGGGTGCAAAACCCCGAAGAAGCACTTCAAACTGTTAGGCAGGCAAAAGCCACGGCTATTGGGCCACAACTTATCGTTGTGGGAATTGCAGGACCAGGAGAACCTTTAGCAAACATAGCAACCTATGAAACCCTTAGAAAAGTAAAAAAAGAATTTCCAGAAATGATCCTCTGTTTGAGCACCAATGGACTTCTTCTACCAGAAAAAATTGATGAGTTAGTTGAAATTGGGGTTTCTCACGTTACAGTAACCCTTAATACCCTCGATGAGCAAGTGGGCGCCAAAATCTACAGTCATGTTCATTGGAAAGGTGAAACATTGATCGGTCCTGAGGCTGCAAGGATACTGATTCGTAATCAGTTAGAGGGGATTAAGTTGGCCTCCAAGGCTGGAATGACGATAAAGATCAACACTGTGCTTATGCCTGGCATCAACGACAAGCTTTTATACAGTTTAAGTTTAGAGATTAAAAAAAGGGGGGCGAACATTCATAATATCATGCCTTTAATTCCCCAAGGGAAGCTCGCAAACAATGCGGCACCGTCTCCTGAACTTATCTCAAATTGCCGAGAGAGTTGTGGTGAAATCCTTCCACAGATGAAGCACTGTCAGCAGTGTCGAGCGGATGCGATTGGCTTACTCTGATGAATAGAAAAGGAGCAAATAAGATGGAGCAGAGGATTCTGTTATGTGATACTACCTTAAGAGATGGGGAACAAGCTCCTGGGGTAGCATTTAGCCTACATCAAAAGGAAATGATAGCTAGGGCCTTGACGGAGGCGGGGATTGATGAACTGGAAGTAGGAGTGCCTGCCATGAGTGGGGCAGAGACTAAAACCATTTCCCAATTAGTGGCTCTACAGTTACCCGTCCGGCTGATCACCTGGAACCGCGCTGTACTGTCAGACCTTCAAGCAAGTTACAAAACGGGGGTCGAGGGAGTGGCCATTTCTATTCCCACCTCGGACCAGCAAATAAGGAATAAGTTGAGGAAAGACCGTGCTTGGGTGCTTGAGCAAATGGGACAATGTATCCTTAATGCCAAAAAGGAAGTGGGCTATATTGTTCTCGGGTTGGAAGATGCCAGTCGAGCCGGATTTGGGTTTCTCTCTGAGATACTTGTGGAAGCGGAGAAGCTTGGGGTTGATCGGGTGCGTTTTGCGGATACTACCGGGATTCTTGAGCCTCTGAGACTTTTCTTTACTTTGCAAGATTTAGTAAAGGTAGCTAAGATTCCCATAGAGTTTCATGGTCATAATGATTTAGGTATGGCAACAGCCAATGCTCTAGCAGCAGTTCAAGCAGGCTTTAAAGCGCTCAGTGTAACTGTCGGAGGATTGGGGGAAAGGGCTGGCAATGCCGCTCTCGAAGAAGTTGCAGTTGGACTGAAATATAGTCTTAATGAAACAGTGAGGCTTAACTTAAAATCTTTAAATACTCTTTGTTTAGCGGTGAGCTTAGCAACGGATCGTCAAATCCCTCGCGCTAAACCGATCATTGGAGGGGATGTTTTTACCCACACTTCGTCTATCCACATTGACGGTATTCAGAAAGATTTTGAGAACTACCAGACCTTTCCGCCTGAAAGTGTGGGAAGGCAGCACTCAACTTCCTATGGCAAATACTCCGGTCGGAAGACTATCTTGCGGTTGTTAAAAGCAAAAGGGATTGAATTTAGTCAAGAAACAATTGAGGATGTGTTGTTAAAGATCGTACGTCGAACTAATCAGCTTAAACGCCCCTTAGGGGAAGATGATATATTGGGAATTGTTGGAAGCTCATGCTAGAACAAAAATGCCGAAAACCTTCTTCAATGGGGACACGATGTAATCGTGATCCTAGTGGAAGAAGGTTTTTATTTTGGAAAACTAAAAATGAAATCAAGAGTTTTCTGAACTGATAGTGGGATTTATGGCAGGTATTTCAAGAAAGTTGTTGAAATCTTGTTAAGAGTTATGAACTCATTTCTTAGGATGTGCGAACTATGACTGGTATATGTTGAGTATTTTCTTAGAAACAGAAATAGCCTATCCTCCATGTCCCCTATGTGGCATTGACGGTCGAACTCTAAGAGAGAGGGAGTTGTATTACTTGTTTGTTAGTAATATTTTCAACTTAGCTTATGTATTAATTTCTATAGCCATTTGTATAAGTGTATTTGCACTTATACAAAATAGTAAGAAGGAAAGCATAAGCATATTATTACTTCTACCTTTATCAAATTTTATTTCTGCATCATATTTACAGATTTATGATATGTTCTGGTCGAGAGCATACAGCGCCAAAGGTGTAACAGAAGTTTTTAGATTATATTTCAGTAATGATTCATCAATGATTTTCAATTTTTGCTATGTCCCATCAATTGTAATTGGTACAATTATCCCGTTGGTAGCAATTGCAATTTTTGCATTTGAGACAACAGCTAAATAATTAAGTTGAGCTGACCTGTGGCGAGTTGCCCATAAAGTAGAGACTGCTGGAACAAGCCTATACAATATTACATAGGGGCTTAAATAGGGAATTTCTGAACAAATCCCCCATTTCAAGTTTAATGCCAAATTGACAGACCAGAAATTCGTTTGGGACGCGAGCAGGATAAAGGACTAAGAAAATTTTTTGTTCCTTGCGGAACTGATACGGAATCTGATATAATTATTGATTAGAATGTCTTAATTGCATTGTGAATCAATAAATTGTTATTTTTAAATATAGAAATGAGGAAAGATCTTGGCACAGGCTTCACAACGCATCCGTAATTTTTCTATTATTGCACATATCGATCATGGTAAATCCACATTAGCTGACCGACTGATCGAGTATACAGGCGCTTTGAGCAAACGGGAAATGGAAGAGCAAGTTCTTGATTCTATGGATCTGGAGCGTGAGCGTGGGATTACCATTAAACTGCAAGCTGTGCAGTTAAGTTATAAGGCGCATGACGGAGAGGTTTATGAACTAAATCTGATTGACACGCCGGGACATGTGGACTTTACTTATGAGGTATCCCGCAGTTTGGCGGCTTGTGAAGGCGCATTGTTAGTGGTCGATGCGGTCCAAGGGATTGAAGCTCAAACCTTAGCCAATGTTTATTTAGCCTTAGAAAATAATCTTGAGATTATTCCTGTGATCAATAAAATTGACCTCCCTAGTGCGGAGCCTGAGCGTGTTAAACAGGAAATTGAAGAAGTGATTGGCTTAGATGCCAGCGAAGCAATCCTTTCTTCGGCAAAGACTGGAATTGGAATAGAGGAGATCCTGGAAAGGATCGTGCTTACGGTTCCACCTCCACAAGGAGAGGATCAGGCGCCTTTGAAAGCTCTGATTTTCGACTCCAAATTTGATGCGTATAAAGGCGCTATTTCCTACGTTAGGATTGTCGAAGGACGGGTTTCCAAAGGCACAAAGATGAAAATGATGGCCACCGGAAAAGTCTTTGAAGTGACTGAAGTCGGTGTATTTGCACCGGCCATGCGGATCATCGAAGAACTTAAAGCTGGTCAAGTTGGATTTATTGCAGCAAGCATTAAAAACGTCAAGGACACGCAGGTCGGCGACACCATCACGGATGCAGAAAACAGTGCAGTAAGTGCACTTCCAGGCTACAGGAAGGCCACTCCAATGGTGTTTTGTGGACTTTATCCCGTCGATGCGAGCGATTATAACCGACTGCGCGATTCCTTGGAAAAGCTCCATTTGAACGATGCAAGTTTAGTTTTTGAACCGGAGACTTCGGTCGCTCTGGGTTTTGGTTATCGGTGCGGATTTCTCGGATTACTCCACATGGAGATTGTACAAGAACGTTTGGAGCGGGAATATGATCTAAATATGATTACAACTGCACCGAGCGTGATCTATAAAGTAAACACTTTAAAAGGGGACGTTATTCACATTGATAATCCGTCAAATCTCCCCCCTGTCGACGCAATTACTAGTATTGAAGAACCCATCGTAAAGGCTACGATTTTGGTTCCAGCGGAGTATGTTGGATCGATCATGGAGCTCAATCAAGAAAAACGAGGCACGTATTGCACGATGGACTATGTGTCTAAGAGTCGAGTGAAACTGATCTATGAACTTCCGCTTAGCGAAATCGTTTTCGATTACTTCGATCAATTGAAATCCCGAACTAAAGGGTATGCATCTCTGGATTATGAACTTTCAGGTTACAAGGAGACTGATTTAGTTAAAATCGATGTTCTCCTGAACGGGGAAATGGTGGATGCCCTGTCGTTTATCATTCATCGAGCAAAATCTTATAAACGGGGAAGGCAACTTGTCGAGAAACTTCGCGGCATTATTCCGAGGCAAATGTTCGAAATTCCCATCCAGTCGGTGATCGGGAATAAAGTCATTGCCCGTGAGACTGTAAGTGCTATGCGAAAAGACGTTTTGTCTAAATGTTATGGCGGGGATATTTCCCGGAAACGCAAACTACTTGAGAAGCAAAAAGTGGGAAAAAAGCGGATGAAGCAAGTGGGTAACGTGGCAATACCTCAGGATGCCTTTATGGCGGTCTTGAAAATCGAAGATTAAGATAGTGAATACAATGGGGTAAGGACATGATGCACGTGCCCCAAGGAAGAGAGAGTTGTGCGCTGTATGCCTTCCGTATATATACATGTTCCATTTTGTGTCCAAAAATGTGATTACTGTGCGTTTTATTCGCATTCCCTTCTTCATTCTCCCAAAGACCTCATAGCTATGTATTTAGAGGGTTTAGAAATTGAAATGGAGAAGCGGAAAAAAGATGCCCCTCAAGGGGTATCTTCTCTTTTTATCGGAGGGGGGACACCGACCTCTTTAAAGGATGAGGATCTGGAACGGTTAATGGAGATGATTGATCGGCATTTTCGCTTGAACCCTAAAGCTGAGAACACCGTTGAAGGAAATCCAGGGACGATCACTGCGGCGAAACTATCATGCCTACGACGGTACGGAATTAACCGATTTTCCCTAGGGGTCCAGGCTTTTGATGACAAATTGTTGAAGGTAGTTGGACGGATGCACACTGCACATGAAGCGCGCGAGGCCATCCGACGTTTGAGAGCGGCAGGACTTGAAAATATTAACCTGGATTTGATGTTTGGGCTTCCTGCCCAAGATATGGCGATTTGGCAGGCGACCATAGAGGAGGCGCTTTCTTATTCTCCAGAGCATCTATCCCTTTATGGATTAATGTTAGAAGAAGGTACTCCGCTCTATAGTAGGTATAAAGAGGGATTGATCGACGAGACAGACGAGACAGATAAGATGGTTAAGACGGGTGACAAAAGAAATTCAAAAACAGATTTCAAATCACGATGTGGTCCAGCAAAAGATAACCAGCGTGAACGTCTTCCAGACGATGATCTTCAAGCGGAGATGCATGAATGGGCTGTTGAGCGGTTAAAAAGGGCAGGGTATTCGCATTATGAAACATCTAATTTTGCCCGTCCTGGTTATGAATGTCGGCATAATTTAGGTTATTGGCGGGGAGACGATTATATAGGGTTAGGCCCAGGTGGGGTGACTTGCCTAAATAGGGTGCGGTGGAAAAATATCGAAGAGGTACGCACATATCAAAGTCGCCTTCAAAAAGGGCAAGAGCCCGTCGATGAAGCTGGTCAGGAAGCATTAACGTTGCGCGAGTGCATGGCGGAACGCGTGATTCTGGGGTTGCGCCTCGAGGAAGGGGTTAACCTAACCTCGTTTAGAAATGATTTTGGAGTCGATCTTAGGGATATTTATGGGGACGTGTTGGAACGCTATAAAAATAAAAATGTTTTTGTGTTTAAGGGTGAATATTTATGCTTGAATTCAAAGTATTCTTTTGTGGCGAATTCGGTGTTACAGGAATTCATATGAGGGGGCCTTGTGTCACACCGCGCTTGGTGCTTACGACGGTCCCTTCTCGCCATCCTTGGCTACAGGGACACTTGTCCATCCTTGGACATCGCTCTAATTCAGTCGGGACATGCCGCGTAAGCTCTTAATGGGGGATCGGGGTTCATCCTCCGCCGGTAAGCGTTTCTTTTGGGATCACGGCTTCGGCGATACTCTCCCCTTCGCCGATAGGTAT